>NZ_JARUHH010000048.1:0-535 GCF_043558025.1 Fictibacillus sp. UD | reverse complement strand
TTCATGTCGATTCCTCGTCTCGCGTACCGCGTCCCGGACCCGGAACGCGTGCTCCTCCCCCATGTGGGGAGGAGTTTGGGGATCGAAGATCCCGCGTGGGGGTGGCGCAAGAACGAGCGCGTCGGTGCCTTCTGCACCACCCCCACCCCTTGCCCCACCCCACAGGGGGGAGGGAAACGCGCTTGATTTTCAAGCCCTTGGCGTCCGGCAGAGAAGTATGGATCTGCTAGCCCGCAGAGGGGACGCGCGGGTCATCACCCAAGCGGCGCCAATCCAAACATCGCCCGCGCCTGATCGGGCGTGGCCGGCTCCCGGTCGAGATGGGCCAGCAGGCTGACGGCCTTCTCCACCAGGGCGGCGTTGCTCGGCGCGAGCCGGCCCCGGGACAGGTACAGGTTGTCCTCCAGGCCGACCCGGACGTTGCCGCCCATCCCGGCCGCCACCGCGAGGATCTGGAATTCCTCCCGGCCGATGCCGAAGGCCGACCAGACCGCGTCCTCCGGCAGCCGCGCGCGCATCGCCACCAGCGCCTCCG
>NZ_JARUHH010000047.1:0-545 GCF_043558025.1 Fictibacillus sp. UD | reverse complement strand
CCTGGTCCTGCCCTAGGAAGCCAAGCGCCGCGACGGATCACCAGCGATGGTGCCAGCCGCCGTGGTGGCCGCCGTGCCAACCACCATGCCAGCCCCGATGCCATCCGCCGTGCCAGCCCGCGTGCCGGAAGCCGCCCCAGCGATAGCCGCCGTGCCAGCCGAACCGCCGATGCCAGGCATAGGGATGGCCGTAGCGCCACCGGTAGCCGGGAACGACGACGAACGGACGGTAGAAGCCATTCGGCCGGCACCAGCCGTAGAAGTTGCGGTGGAAGCCGGGGCCGCACCCGTCGCGGGCCTCGGCACTCGAACCGGCCAACAGGACTCCCGCCGCGAGGGCTGCGGGCATGACAAGCTTGCGGATCATCAGGCTCTCCATGGACGTCCGGCCGCGGGCCGGACACGGTACGGGGTTGCGATCAGGCGACACGTCAGTTCGGCCAGCAGCGTCGGCCGTAGGGACCGATGTGGAATCCGGGCGGGCAGGAGACGCCCCGGACGTAGCCGCCCCACTGGCCGCCGGGACGGCAGCCGCCGAAGGGGCC
>NZ_JARUHH010000046.1:0-545 GCF_043558025.1 Fictibacillus sp. UD | reverse complement strand
AGCCTCGGCCTGCTGCACGGTGCCCAGGCCGACGCCTTCGTGGTCTGCCACGAGCCGACCCGCACCAATATGCGCGGCGTCAAGCATCCGCTGCCGACGATCCGGCAGGTCATCGACCTCACCGTGCAGCTCGGCAGCCTGACCAATCCGGCGATCAAGCCGGTGGGCATTGCGGTGAACACGCAGGCGCTTGCCGAGGGCGAGGCTCGGGCGCTCCTGGACAAGCTCGGGTCCGAGCACGGCCTGCCCGCCACCGACCCGGTGCGCTTCGGCGTCGACGGGCTGGTCGACCGGATCGTCGCCGACTTCCCGGAGGCCTGACATGGCCCGTCGCCTGACTCTCGCCGTCGAGCGCTTTCCCATCGCGGGCGCGTTCACGATTTCCCGCGGCAGCCGCACGGAGATCGCCGTGGTAGTAGCCACCATTACGGACGGCGATACGGTCGGGCGCGGCGAATGCGTGCCGTATCCGCGCTACGGCGAGAGCGTCGAGAGCGTCAGCGCCCTGATCGCGGGGCAGGCGGAGGCGATCGCGGCCGGGATCG
>NZ_JARUHH010000045.1:0-549 GCF_043558025.1 Fictibacillus sp. UD | reverse complement strand
CGGCCGGTCGGGGAGGGCGCTGTAGCCGTAGCGGCCGTGTCCGGCATTCGTGTCCATCGGGCCCCCCTTACGCCGCACCGAGATAGGCCGCTTCCAGCCCCTTGTCCGCCGACAGTTCCGCGGCGGTTCCGCGCGCGACGACCCGGCCCTGCTCCAGCACGTAGCCGCGGTCGGCGACCGTGAGGGCGAGCGCCGCCATCTGGTCGACGATCAGGATGGTGACGCCCTCGTCGCGCAGCTCGGCCACGGTCGCGTAGAGGGCGTTGATCATCGCCGGGGCGAGGCCGAGCGACGGCTCGTCGAGGAGCAGGATGCGCGGGTGCGCCATCAACCCGCGGGCGATCGCCAGCATCTGCTGCTCGCCGCCTGAGAGCAGGCCCGCCCGGCTTGCCGCCCGGTCGCGCAGCCGCGGGAACCGGTCGAGCAGGCGCTCGACCTCGGCCGGGTCGATCGGCGTCCCGCGCCCGAAGGCGCCGAGGCGGATGTTCTCGACGACGGTGAGCTCCGGGAAGACCTGCCGGCCCTCCGGCACCAGGACGAGCCCGCTTC
>NZ_JARUHH010000044.1:0-555 GCF_043558025.1 Fictibacillus sp. UD | reverse complement strand
CGGCCAGGCGCGACTTGGCGCTGCCCGGCTTCAGCGGCTTCTGCTGGCTCTCGTGCGGCACCCATCCCGACAGCCAGAGAACCTCGAAGGTCGCGCGCACCCGGCCATCCGGATCCGAGAAGCGCTCGGCGTAGACCTCTGCGGCCCGCAGTAGGGTCGCCCTGCGCAGCGGCGTCCGTCGACGCTCGGTGAGCACGTTGGTCATGCCCATGGACCGCAGATCGCGCATGAGCCCGAACGGATCGGCGTACCGCACCGTGACCGTATCGGTGTCGGCCACCGGGAGCGCGAAACCCGCCCTCTGCAGGAGCGCCCCCGCCTCACGCACCGCGGCAAAGGGTGCGACCCGATGGCTGATCCCGCCCTCGATCTCGCTCTCGGCCTGGCCGAAGCTCTGGCGCAGCTCCGTAAGGGAGGCACCACCGAGAAGGCATCCGACGAAAAGACCGTCCGGACGGAGCGCGCGGCGAAGCTGGATCAGCGTGCCGGGCAGGTCGTTGACGGCGTGGAGCGCCAGTAGCGAGACCGCGAGATCGAGACTTCCGGCCGCCAGCG
>NZ_JARUHH010000043.1:0-556 GCF_043558025.1 Fictibacillus sp. UD | reverse complement strand
CGAGATCCGCCGCTCGGAGTTGGTGACGGTACCGTCCTTCTCGCCCCAGGCCTGGGCGGGCAGCAGCACGGTGGTCCTGGCCCTGCCCCTTGCCGTGTCGGAATCCGACACCGCCTCGGACACCACGTAGAGATCGAGGCCGGCGAGCGATTCGCGGATCGCGTCGGCCCGCGGCATCGAGACCAGCGGGTTGGTGCCCATCACCCAGAGGGCCTTGATCTTGCCCCGGGCGATCGCCTCGTAGAGCTCCTGCTCGACCCGCAGGGTGTCGTAGGATTTCTCGAGGATCGGATTGGCGCGGATGCCGGCGATCGCCGACTCGATCTCCTCCTCGGCCACGTCGCCGTCGGCCACGATGACGTTGGCCGCGGACGAGACCGAGGCCTGCAGGAAGACCGCATCGCCCGCATACGACATGATCGTGCGGCCGAACCGAAGGATGGCGTCCTGGAAAATGCTCATGCCGACCTCCCGTCGGATCGGAAGTGGCGGATATTGTGGCCGCCGAGTCAAGATCCGGCCGAGCTTGCCCCGGGGAGGCCGGATTCAGGTCGCC
>NZ_JARUHH010000042.1:0-556 GCF_043558025.1 Fictibacillus sp. UD | reverse complement strand
CGGGCGTGATCGAGGTGAACGTCCACCCGGCCGCCTCCTGGCGGGAGGCGGTCGCCATCACCACCGACCTCTACGCCGAGGCCCGCCAGACCCGGCTCGGCGCGGAAAAGTTCATGACCGACGGGCGCCACACCGGCACCGGCGGCGGCAACCACGTGGTCATGGGCGGCGTCACGCCGGACGATTCCCCGTTCCTGCGCCGGCCCGACCTGCTCAAGAGCCTCGTGCTCTACTGGCAGCGCCACCCGGCGCTCTCGTACCTGTTCTCGGGCCTCTATCTCGGGCCCACGAGCCAGGCACCGCGCATGGACGAGGCCCGCCACGACGGGCTCTACGAGCTGGAGATCGCGCTCGCCCAGGTGCCGGCCCCCGACGCGCCCAACATCCCGCGCTGGCTGGTCGACCGGATTTTTCGGAATATCTTGGTGGACGTTACCGGCAACACCCACCGGGCCGAGATCTGCATCGACAAGCTGTACTCGCCGGACGGGCCGACCGGGCGCCTCGGCCTCCTGGAATTCCGCGCCTTCGAGATGCCGCCGGACGCGCGGATGAG
>NZ_JARUHH010000006.1:0-281010 GCF_043558025.1 Fictibacillus sp. UD | reverse complement strand
TCTTCGTCTTCTTCGTCTTCTTCGTCCTCTTCGTCTTCTTCGTCCTCTTCGTCTTCTTCGTCTTCTTCGTCCTCTTCATCTTCTTCGTCTTCTTCGTCTTCTTCGTCCTCTTCGTCTTCTTCGTCTTCTTCGTCCTCTTCGTCTTCTTCTTCGCGATCTTCGCCCTCTTCGTCCTCTTTGTCATCTTCGTCTTCTTCGGCTTCTTTGTTCTCTTCGTCTTCCTCTTCTTCATCTACTTCATCGCGATTTTCTTCTTCCCCGTCTGCTTCATCTACTTCGCGATCTTCGTCTGCCTCATCTACTTCGCGATCTTCGTCTACCTCATCCTCTTCATCTTCATTACGAACTTCATCTTTTTCCTGGCCTTCTCCGTCTTCAGCTTCTTCGTTAGTTTCGTCTTCTTTATCTTCATCTTTTTCATCATTTTTATCTTCTCGTTCCTCTTGCTCTTCTTGCAGATCCTCTTCAGATTCTAATTTATTTTCTTCACTTTCTTTTTCTAATTCCTTTTCAAATAAAATATCTAAACCTTCTTTTGCATCTTTTAGACCTGCCAGAGTATCCCCAGATAATCCTTTTATAATTTCATCTTTTGCAAGAGTACCCACTTCGTTCATTTCTTTTTTCCAACCAGCCCAAGACATTGTCTGAAATGATTTTGATAAAAAGTCAAGTCCACTTCTCGGTTCGAGTCTTCTAATATCCTCTTGTAATTTAACACCGGCATTCCTTAATCCAGCAACTGCTATGGCCGCTCCTGGGTTTCCACCTGTTAAAATTCCTACACCTAAACCTGCAATCCAAAAGCCTGTTTTCATAGCTTTGCTATTAAAGTTAATATCTAAAACTCGTTTTCCCCACATTTCACAGGTCCTCTAAAAACAATATTGAGATTAAATCATTTTGTAATAAGTGAAAGATAGCGTCTTTTACAATAACTTCTGTTTCTTTAAAAGATGCTCCGCTATTTTCAACCACTAATGTTACAATATCTTGGAAGCTATTGTTTTGATCTAATAAAGACCACACTATAAAACATATATCAGGAAGTCCAACTGGTTTATCAGAAGATAAAGTCGTAAAGTAGTAATTATCTTCTACTTTTTTCAAGGCTATACCTCTCCTCAAAAAACGAAGGGAGTCTTTATAATTTTCTAACTCGTTAAAAATTATTAGCTGCTTTTCTAATAGTGGATTAATAACTTCTTTAACTAATTCTTTTTGATCCTTTTCTAAAAATGCACATAGGTCTTTTAATATGATTTTGGATTTCCCTATAGCTGACCAAACTAAATGTTGAAGAGCAGTTATTCTTACATAATTATTATTAATTGAAATATAGAAGCCTTCGTGAAGTATATTATTTTCTTCTATATATCCAGCCGTTTGACCAACTGGCATGAATACAGAATTTAATGCTAGATTATTGTTATTTATCAGATTCTCTTGATTTAATTCATTTAGTTCAGGTAAAGTTTTTGAATATTTTTCCATTATCCAGAGCCTTGTTTTTAAAAAAACCTTTACATTTTCCCATAACCTTTCTTCAGCAAAACTTTGACTACAATTTAAAAACTTTCTTATATTTTCTAATACTTGAGTTAATGAAGTTGTACCCGTAGCTGATATCCAAATTAAGTACTGTTCCTTAGTCATTAGAATATTTTTTTCTTTATGTACTCTTCTAACTCCATATGTTTGCCCCTCTAATAAACCAATCGCTTGACCATTTCTCGATACGATTAAATTATCATAAACACTCTTATCGTCTTTATCAAAAGCCAGTCCTTTCGAAATTAGAAATTCTATTCCAGTTTCTAATTCCTTTTTATTACGGGTTTTTAGATACTGTTTTTTCCAATTTTCCGTATTTTCTGAATCCATTAGATTATCCCATTGTTTGTATTCATCAATATTTAAAAATTCAAGATAATCGGAAGACCCTATTGCAAAGTAATCTTCATTTTCCTTTATTATTTTTCCTAAATTACGACCACAAGCTATTAAGTTTATTTCATTTGTCATTTTAGACACCTACCTATTTAGCATAATAGTTTAAAAAGAAACCAAATAAGGTGTTGTCCTTATTTGGCCTTTTGAATAACAACGCCTTAATAATTTATAGGGTGAAACAAGAACGGTTCACCATTAAAAGGTGATACAATACATTCGCCTATTTTCAAACTAGTCAAATCCCAATCTTCTATAACATTCCCATCGGTTATCATATCCTGCACACCTTTACTTGCGTTAGAAGAACCTATACTTATCAATTTTTTATTTCTTCCATGCCTATTTACGACCAATGATCGGCTAGCTGCATCAAATAATCTAAAAGCAAAAACAGTACCGAATCCAGTTATTATACTCGAACCTAATGATGGACCATAGGTGTTCTCTACTTGACTAACATTTTGTATACCTGCTATTACTTTTACACCAAGTGACCGTCCAAAATTAAGTGCATTGTCCATATAATTCAATTTTGGGATTAAAGGAAACTCATCAAGTATAAAGTAGATGTTCCCTTTACTTTCTGATTCCGATCGCCCTAAAACTTCCTTCATAGCTAAGTCTAGCATCAATGTATAAACAGGATTCAAATTATTTCCATTTGATATATCATACTCTAAAAAAATTGCTTTTCCATTTTTTTGATTAATGGATCTTTTTATCGAGAAATCCCCTGATTTTGCGAATGCACCTGAAAAAATATTAAAGATATTTTGATACAGATGCATAAAAAAGCTTTGTTTGGAGGAGGTACTACTTTCTTTGCTAATATAGTTACGTACCCATTTTAAATCCTCATATTCTTTCAAGAGAATTCGAACTGATGTATCCGTTGCTTTTTGAAGCCACTCTACTAATTTTTGGTGATTCCAATATTCACCCTTAAGTTCAATATTACGAACTTGACTGCTTAATATAGCGGCAAATAAATCTCGAGCACCAGTAGCAAAAACAGGTGCACTTGATCCTTCAATGTCCTCTTTAAAAAGTGTAGTAGCTATTTCTCTAATGGTTTCATCTCTCTTTTCAGGCGTAGTTGCTAATATATCTTCATAAATATTCCAGTATACAGTTCCCTCGGGGGGATTTATCTCATTTGAAATAACATAGTCCCCTGAATGATAAAAATTATTTAAATAATCACCTTTTGCATCAAAAAAGATAAATACATCGTCTCTATTTGCACTTTTTCTAATCGCGTCAATAATGTGATAAAGAGTGACAGATTTACCACTTCCTATTGAACCCATACACAGTATATGGCGTGCCAAAAGCTGGTTATGTATGACGATTCCTGTGTTGTTATTACCCTTAATTCCAACTTTAGATTTACCATACCATTTCACTTCACTAGGTTTAAGTTCTGCTAAAAGTTGCCCCTCTATTAAACTATTTCGAAGATAACTCATCGTAAGTACTCCTCATATTTTAATTAATCTTTTGCCAGTTTTTTAATCTTCCATCCTGTACTACCAGCTTCTAAAATTAGTAGTATATTAATAATGGAGCTACCTTATAAGTCATTATGACTCGATAGCCCCATTGTCTACCCAAAAATTAAAGTTGGGTTTTAGTGTATATTTTTATAAACTATGAATTTACCCAAAGTAATTAGCTTCAGCTGCATTCTTCTTTACAGAAGAACCACACTCACCACAAAACGCAGCGCCTAATGAAATTGTAGATCCACATTCACATGTCGTTGATTCGTCTTGTATTCTATTTTGTGAACTTTCTTTCTTTTCCTGAACCTGTTGGCTAATCTTATGGCTAGCAGCCGTTGCTGTATCTTTAATTTTACTAAAAGTGTTAGTCAGTTGCGCTCCCATTTCTTCTGTTGATACTGGAATGCTCACAGGAGAATTTTTCATTGGCTGACCTACCCATTTATCAATTGCTAAATCGCCCATTACTTGTATATCTTGAACTAATGCTCCGACTTCTCTAATCATTTGTTCTGTATGACGCCCTGGGCCAGATGCTGCCACAGATAACCAAGCCGTATCGCCACCAAGTCCGAATCTGCTAAGAATTCCACTTTTTGCTTCAACAGCAACTTGAATTGCGCTACTTGATTGGCCACTAGTTTGTATACCTAGATACATCTGAACGCCAGATTGGGTAAAAGCCTTATATAATGTATGAAGTCCCCATGCTAAAATTATCAGTGCAAAGAGTGATATAAATCCGAAGCCATCACCATTAAACACGGTAAATAATCCTACTAAAGATAAGATAGCTCCAAAAATAATTTGACCTATATTCTTACCTCGTGATAGTTGGGATATTACTCCAGTAACTTGATCCACCTTAGTTTCTCGAACAAGTAAACTATTTCCCATCATACTTTTTGAACTACCTGTAAATATTAATCGTCGATTTGTAGCAACCAAATATCCTTCTGTCTTAGGGTTTTCTATATAGGAAGCTTCATATTCCCGAATTACTGTCTCGCCTTCAGAAAGTACAACACCATGTATTTGCCTCAACCCATCCACCTCGTTATTCTTGTTTTGTTTTTTTAGAATCTAAATTCTCAATTTTAGTTACAAAATATTGATTGTTATCCAATGTAATTGAATATTTCTTTTTTCTCTCATAATAATACTTACCATCTGTCACCGAACTATAATTAAATGTTTCAAAAGTTTCGATTTCAAAATCTTTTTCACTTATTTGTATAAAGGATGTTATATCATTTTCTAAAAAATCATAAGAGTATTCCTTTATTTTAGAGTGATCTTCAACAAACTTCTTATATTCCTTATAGATAGGTGATCCTTCTTCAAAATACGATGAAACATAATTAAAATCTGCAGCAGTAATTGCATCTAAATAATCAAGACGGAATTGATTCACTAACTGTGTTGTTCTTTCCTCATGTAATTCTAAAGATTGCTGCTTATTTTTATAGTCATCGAAGCTTAGATACACTTGACTACCATTAAGCTTCTCAACTGAAGATTTATAAACCGTTCCATCTGTATCTTTAAATTCAGCATACACTTCAATATTGCTGTTTTCTGGAACTGGAGAAAGATACTGAATTTCTTCAATGGACCGTCCAGTAGATTCATTATTAACAAATAATGTCGCATCAGTTATATCTGAATTAACAGCAACAGAGGTTTCCGCAAATTGAATTTCAAAAGGGCTGGAATGATCTGGCTTTATGGAAAATGGATACTCTACTTTAAAATCTCCCATTTGACTTTTATACAACGCACTAAGATTATATTCTCCAGGCAAGAATAGTCCTGCTAGTTTTGGTTTATTTGCATCATCCGTAATGATTTCATGGTCATTTATCACAATTTGGGTACCCTTATAAGGTGCTACTACATAAAACTCAACAGGATTAATATTTACTTTCACATTTTGGAAAACTCCAAAGACTTTCGGTTCTTTCTGGAGGGTAATAAATCCGAGTCCTACACTATCCGTGATAACTTTACTATTTGAGTTTGATTCAACAAGAGAATTAATACCTTCATTTAATAAACTTTCGAATTTATCCCAACCATATAGATTTATCATTAGGATTAAATCTTTATTCTCAGTATTTTCTGGAACCTTAAAATAACTGGATAATTTAGTAGCGTCACGTTCTATGTATGCTTGTTCAATCTCTTTTACAACTTTATGTGGATCATACATTCTTTTGCCTATAAAGAAAATACTGACAGTTAGCAACATAACAGTAAGAACCCATATTACGATCTTTTTATAGTTCCTCTTATCCTTAACTATAGAAATATCATTTCGAACCATTTCTTCAGAATCATTTATACCACTTATTGGAAGATCATTACTAAGAGCAGTTCCGCAAAAAACACAAAACTTCACATCATCATTTTTTTTATGACACCCCGAACAAACTTTCATATTTCACCTCCTTTATCATTTTTTACCAATATAACATTTATACCATACCCAGTTCTTTTCAAAAAGACTTTTTACCTAAATTTCAAACACATTTTTTAGTAAGAAAGACATATGACATTGCTATGCAAGTCAAGAATAAAAAATACCATTTAAATAAAAAAGCCACGTAGTTTTTTGGAAAAATTATAATTTTTATTATGCCATCTTCGGAATGTTTAAATGTTCAAGAGTAGAGTATCTATTTTAAAAAAAAAAAAATAAGCAATAAACACAGCTATTAAGATCATCCAGTGAATAACATGACTTATACTTGTACACTTTGATTAACTATTAATTGAATTTTTTTGTCGGCATTTTCATCAAAATTGTAGAAAAACCCTGTAAGAAATTAATGCTATAGCCGATAAATAAAAGGATAAAAGTACAGACAGAAATAAAGGATCTTATGTTAAAACAAATCATCTTAATTAGAGAATTGTATTCAACCATGACTATTCAGTTGCAGCTGTTGTATTAGTGTAGAAAAATGAATTTTAAGGGTTGGAGTAGCTCAGGGTACAGCTTTAGCAGATACAAATATATTTACTCTTATTCCCAAAAACATTAATATATTCCAAATTACCTGCGTCTATAGTATTATAATCGACATGACATTGAGAGCGAGTTGCTTTGAAAGGAGAAGATTGTTAGCACTCTTAGTACACATAAAAAGGAGAATAACTTTGAAACATTTTTTACCTATAATTACTATTGTATTTCTTTTACTTTTAACGGCTTGCGGAAAAGAAGATTCCGAAACAACTTCTAACGAAAACGAACCTAAAGTAGCTAGTAAAACATCATCAAAAGATTCTAAAAAAAGTAATGTACAAAAAACAAATGAAGTACATATTAAAAAATTCGGGACGGGATACGACTTTATCCCACTAGATAATAATCACGATCAGCTCAAAGTATCAGATGACATAGAGAATTTTGAAAGTAATTCTTTATTAGATGTATCGGTGGCTAAAGATTATAAGTATTATCTGCACTATGATCAACCTAGTGATGTGGAAGAACCAAACCATACCATAAGACAATTAACCGTACATAACTCAGATAATAACGAATTAAAGACACTAGAAGTAACGTTTCCTGAAATTGAAACATATGTTGGACATTTAAGTGCAGATAATGGATTTGGTTCTTATAGTGAGGATGATTTAGCTGGAGCTTCAACTTTTTTAGAAGGAAATAAAATTTATAGATATGTGAACATTCGAATTCCTCAAAGGACCACACGGGGTGATAGCAATGTAGAACCCTCTAGCATACTGATTATTGAAGAGATAGAAATCAAGGATGGAAAATTATCAGATCTAAAAGTTATAAAAAGATTAGAAAATAAGAATTACATACAAGTAGTAGAATCAACAATTGGAAAAGTGGCTGTTATCAAAGACGATAACCAATATAGAATTGAGCCACTTCTTTCAGAACAAACCCTACCTAATAAATCTATTCAAATAATTGACAAGCATAAGATAAGTGATGGTATTGTATTTATCGATTTAGAAAATGAAAAATGGTATGTAGAAAAAAATGAAGGTAATTTCGGTTCAATCGTTCAGCTATCAGCGCCTTCTGGTGAACCTTTATATGATGGAGCAAACGACAAGTTTATTGAACTAGAAACATATGGTTTAAAAACGGTTCATGCTGGACAAGGTTATTTCTATGCCATCACAGATTCTAGATACGAATCAGATGATGTGCCTCATATTTATCTAATCGATCCTAACTTAGATGTAAAATCCACATTGGTCTTTCCTAATCTAACTGAAGAAGATGTAGAAAGTTCCGCGGTAGGATTTCAAATTGATGAAAGTGGCAAAGAGTACGATTATTTTTATTTAGCCCAGTTATTTAATTACCAACGAAGTAAGACCATCGCATCTCATGGTTGGGTATATACAAAAGACGACGAAGCAGATGTTGACGAAGGGCATATTAACTCTTCTAATACCGAAAATAGTAATTCTTCTGGCAGTAATATAAATTTCGTGAACTTAAGTTATAAAGATTACTTGGAGATGAGTCCTAGAGATCAATTAATGTACCTTGATGAATTAATTCAATCAAATCCTGATATTTCAGTTACCGCTGATGACTTGTATACTATTTTGAATGATTCAGATATAAAGAGCACTGGGACAAATGATCAAACTCCTGTCCCAGAGCTAATAGAATACTTTATAAAATAATTTAGATTTTAGGGAGTATATGCAAGTAACTACTTTAAGCTATCCGGATGTACGAAGTAAAAGAAAAAGACAGGGGTTTTACAAGATGAAATGGCTTATTTTATTAGGTATTATTATCACTATTATTGTTGTAAGAAAGAAAAAAGTAGCTGAACAACTAGATAAAAATAATGATGAACTATTTGATAAAAAATATGAATTTTACAATCATTTAACCCAAATGGGTTTTATGGAATATAAAGATAGATATAATTTTTCAGGCAGTTATTATACCAATGATTCAAATTGTCAGGAGTTAACGCTAGATGCTAACTTAAAAAAGATTGCATATTGCAGTTATATTCATGGGAAAACAGATTTGAAAACAGGTATAATCGATTGTGAAGATATTATTGATGTAGAATTAGTAGAGACTACTTTTTCAGGGAGTACACAGAAAATTAAAAGTCTAGTCTTAAATATTATTGGTAAAAACGAAGAAAGTTCATTTTCTGTTTACTATCATTTTAGTTTGGCAGCTGAATTTGCAAAAGATAGACATGACGTATATTATCAGGAACGATATAATAAAGCCGTTAGAGCTTTAAACATCATTAAGAATTTCAAACAAGACGAGCAAATATTAACTTCTCAACCTATTAACCATACACCCTCTTTAACCAAAGAATTGACTGAGCTTGTTTCGTTAAAAGATAAAGGAATAATTTCAGAAGAAGAATTTATAAAAGCTAAACAAAAATTAATTAGTTAGTTTTAATTAAGCATCCTGCTCAAATTGCAGGATGCTTTCTATTAAGATATAACAAACTATTATTCGTTTTGTCACTGTCATTCCACTTGATTATTCAAGCCCTTCTTTTTTGTTGAATTCATATTGTAAATCAAATTTCTATGCAAACAAAATCTTTAGTGTTTAACGGTTTCTTCCTCTAGCATAGACTTCCAGACTTGAAAGTATATTTCATTTGCGATTTTTCTTTTCTAATGTAATCACCATATTTTCTTATTTCTTGTTAAAAGCAACAGCAAAGCAATAAAAATATCTTAGAATCTATCCAAACGTCCCCCGTTCTGTCTGCTCATGCATCATGAGTAAATTGTTTTTTACATGTTGAGAAATGTCACTTAAGGCATCAATGGCGAGTCCTTTGTTGTGGGTCAGCTGAAATACAATGTCTTTGAAAAGTAGATCCATCTCTTCAAGGATTCCTGTTGCCGCAGTGTTATAAAGGTAGATATTGAAATAGTTGGATTGACTGAACAGTGCGGACTTCAGGTATGGTTTAAATTTTTGGATGAGGACAGGAAAGAAAACAATGAGGTTGTCGAGTCCGCGCCTGAGACCTTCTAAGGTGTCAGCTAGTTCTTCAATGGGTTCGAGAGCGTCGTTTACCATGGCACGAAGCTTATCATCAAAATCCGTGAACATACCAGCAAACTTAACGGGTAAGCTGCCGTTTAGAACGACGAACACGGCACCATTAATCGCATGGGATATTCCCTCTAATATTCCTTCCAAAACGGAGGTGATTCCTTCGAGTGTAACGAGTAGCGGAAGCAAAGCTTTATGCGTGACATCTCCGAAGGCTGCAATGGCTAGTTCGAGTTGCATATCGAGCATTTTCATCCCCATTTTTAAATAAGGAGAATCTAGAAGTTTATAATTTTCTGCTGAGCCGAAATTCGGTATAAGAATCGACTGCGGCACACCCGTTGAAATGCCGCTTGCCAACAGCCGATCTCTCTCTTTAAAATTCTCTGCAGTTGCCGTAACATCTGTGCTATAGGATTCCATGTGCTTTTTAACCGTTAGATTGTTCTTGCTCAGTATTTTGTAATGAGCCATAAACTCACCGACAACGGCATCGGTAAAATGATCTGTTCCACCTTCAAAGAGTTCCGGTATTTTTTGCGATATCAGACTTGGCAATAGATCGGTTAAGTCTTCAACATTTGAGCGAAGGCTATAGAGAAAGTTTCTAGCATCACCAAAAAGCGATTCTACGTTTATATCTTGATGGAATACAAATTCTACGAGCTCAGCAGGTGGAGAATTCAAAAAATAATTTAACGATTGGGCTCTTGATTCAGCGGTATCTAATAGTGTAATAAGATGATATATTTCTGCTTTAATAATGTTGCCCGTCCTCGTAATACCAACAAATAGAGGATTCTGTGCAGCCTCCTCAAACATATCACGGAAGTGTTCTTGCAGAGTATGAAGCCGCTCATAATAACGGCTTCCTTCATATTCAACGATTTCTGCAGAATTCTGTAAATACGAATGAACGTGGGCCATACGACTGCCTATATAACTGTCTAAAGACTTGGAAAGCTTGAACATGTTCTCGGTATTCAGATCAATCCGCTCGGAACTTCCTGTGTGAAGAGAATGTCCAGTCCAAATGCTCGACACAACGCTGGAGTCCGCCTCATCAAAATAAATCTTACCAAAACCAGGCTGTCCAGGTTCTCCGATCACATAAACCAGCTTACTCGTTTCATCCTTACCGATGTATCCTGTGTGATTGTTTACAAAATGCAAAGCATTTGGAATTCCATGATTGATCTCGATTTGTTTTCCGGGTATGCGATGCCCGAGCATTAAACCTGTTTCCAAACTAGTCAAAACGTCATATCGTCCAAAATAGTTTGTAATGTTTGTGTACTCTTTATCGTAATCCACAACACCCTCCGGAAGCATGGCGGGTTTAAGCGTGACCGTTTTGACATCTGGGTTCGCCACACCAACTGCATTCGCGTTTCCACCACCAAGCGAGTTGCCGCAGACATATGAGATTTTGCCAAACTTTTTTTCCATATCATCAAAATACTCACGTGCTGCTTCAACTTGTACAGGCACCCTATCACTTAACAGCTGAAGATCGGTTTTTAAATCGTTCTTATCACCCGTGTCGGTACCAGTGTAAGCGACAATAATTTCTTTTGAGTCGTTTGAGGCAAGTGTTAGAGCATTTAAACCATTTACTTCTGATTCTTTCACATCTAACACTCGATACGAATTTCCATTGACTTGAACAACTTGGTTTATTTCATATTCTTGGTATGCGTGAAATCCCGAAATCTCTACTAAGTCTTGATCAGTAACTGTTTTTATTTTTGTTTTGGTCTTGATCATGAATCCTGTAAACCTCCTATCCTTAAGGCTTTATAATTTCATTAGGATAATTGAGTTCAAGTTTATTTTCCTTTGTATTGTTGGCACTGCCTTTATTGATGGTGTTATCGTTAAGAAATACGCTGTAAGAACCAGGCGATAAACCCTTCATCCTTTCAATATCAGATACTAATTGATTAAAAAGCTTTTGATCAGGATTTGCATCTTTATCTTTCATAAATAATTGAATTGTGATTAAGAAGTCTTCCGGGCGTGACATAAGGTTTTTCGCTTCAGCTTGCCAATCTTCTTTTGTTTTTTGAGGATCTTTCATATATTCCTCATAAAGACCATCTAGACTTTCCCCTGCTATAGAAATGTAATAGTAAGGTGTCGTAAACCCCGTTGAAGAAGTTTTTTGAATGGCTTCTTTTTGTTTTCCGACAACGGGGTATTCTTTTAGGAACTCTTCTAGATACGTATCAAGCGTTTTTAGCTGCTCCTGATAAATCATTCCATACAGACCACTTTTAATTGATAATTCGACTTGCCCTTCTTCTGTCCAGATGCCTTCCGGGCGTACTTTGCCTTTATTATCAATCGGGATTACAGCAAACGTATGAAAACGTGGTTCATTTATAGACTCTACAAATACAGTAGCTCCATCTTTGTTGCCCACAATGTTATGTACTTTTACTTCTGTTTTGTATGTATTTAAAAAGAATTTCTCCGTCGATGAAATGATTTTATCCCGATTAGCTTCAGCAATCTTGTCGTTTTCTTTTCCATTTGGCAAGTCATATCCTTCGCCTGTATAATCCTCGACACTTACTAGTGGATTCGCTTCCTTTTTCACTTTTTCCGCTTCCCCTTTCATACAGCCCCCGAGTAGCATGATGCCTAGAAGAGAAGCTGTAATCATACCCATCTTTTTTGTGTGTAACATATGTAGTAACCTCCCTGGTTGGTGAGAATACATTCAATAACACATTCTATTTTATTGTAAATTTAGATATTATTTCCTAACACTTGATATATACCCATAAAAAGCAAAAAAACAACATCAAATGAACGATGTTGCTGGGAGGTTTTTACTATTAATATCCTTAAAAATATAATAAGGAATTCCCCGAATCAGTTTTCTGTCTGATTTTGGGAAGTCGCTGCTGGCTGCCTCCTTGACAAATATTCCAGGAAGATATTTTCATACTATTCATCATCCTTTATTATTAAATTGGATATATATGTAATAAAGTTAACAGCTGATTAAGTTCAGTACAAACTTTGCGAATCTAACTACAAAATCCATTTATCTCAACCGATATAAAAATATGGAAGTTTTAACTTGAGGTGAATATCTACAATGAAAAAAGCCCTTTTACCCGCACTGCTTGTGATGACCGTGCTTGTGTTAGGCATGGGTCTCGCTTACCTTTTATATACTTTTATGCCTTCACAGCAAGCACTACCGACTTCTACAGAAACTAAAACGGAAATCATTACAAAGGAAGTAAAAGTCCCTGCTGAAGTACCTAATAAAAAGAACTTAAAAGAAATCATTAAAGCCACCCAGGATAAGGTAGTGCAAATTGAGACTTCAAATGGATTGGGATCGGGGTTTCTTTATAACCAACAAGGGGACATTGTAACGAACGCCCATGTAGTGGGTTATGAAGTGAACGTAACGATAAGGATGAGTAATGAACAAACTTATCAAGGGAAAGTCATTGGCCGAAGTGACAAAACCGACATTGCCTTAGTACGTGTACCTGAATTAGCAGATAAACCTCCACTTAAAATGAAGTCAACTAAATCCGAACTTGGTGACGATGTGGTGGCATTAGGCAGTCCTCTTGGATTACAGAACACAGTTACGATTGGTATCATCAGTGGTTTAGATCGCTTATTTACCTTAGATCCTTTTGTATATGAAAATATGTATCAAATCACAGCTCCGATATCACCTGGGAACAGTGGTGGACCAATTGTAAGCAGCATAGACGGGGCAGTTCTTGGAATAAACTCTGTTAAATATGTAAATGAGAATATCGGTTTCAGCATTCCGATTTATACCGTACTACCAACACTAAATAAGTGGTCTGAACATCCGATGGAACTTTCAGATAACGAAGTAGATTATAATTATGAAGTTCCAATCTATGAAGGTGACCTTACAGAGGATTATGATGATGAAGACAGTGATGAAGATTATAGCCAAGAGTATGGTACTGATGAAGGTTATGATATTGAAGAAGAATATTCTGAAGAAGAACCTTATGAAGAAGATTATTATGAAGAAGGTCCATATGCAGAGGGATTAACAGCAGATGAAGCAGTAGCCACCGTTTACACATATTACGATTACGTAAATAGTGGTGATTATGAACAAGCTTACAATCTTATTGGAGGTAACTGGAAAACTACTACTCCTTCTCTAGAGGAATTTGCAGCAGGCTATGAGTTTACCCTTAGTTCTATTATTACAGATTATTCATTTCACGAAAACGGTGACGGCACATTCCAAGTAGATATATCATTAGAAGCACAAGAATATGTAAATGAAAGTGAAAGAACCTCTTATTATGAAGTAAGTTATATTGTAGGATTTGAAGATAATGTTCTGAAGTTGTTAGGTGGAGAAATGCGTTAAAGAAATAGAGAGGTCCACAAGTATATGGGGTACTCATCTCTATTTTTTTAATTTTATTTAATAAATATTATTTCTCTCAAGTTGAAGTTCAAGCATTCCTAACGCAACGTGAAATTGTATTAGGAATTCAGTTGTTTACGAGACTGGTATTACTCGTGAGTTTGTGCGAACGAAGCTGAGGCCGCACTTAAAAGGTGGAACTAAACTTACCTTAACTAAAGAAAATGGCTTGAATTGCCTCAATTATTCCAGATAGATATCAAATTAAAAAGCAATGGGATTGTTCTTCTGACGTTATTTGTTAAACAAATAATTCCATTACGAGCAAGTCACATCAAAAAAGGAAGTGCGAGGAACGTCCCCGTGCTTCCCTTAAAATATAATCCAAATGGTGACGATGACTAAGGTGACAATCAACCATATGGGAAGGGATAATAAGATACCCCATAAAAAGATCTTTGCTATTTTATTCTTTCGTGTCATAAAAAAACCTTCTATCTTTTCAGGTATAAATCGTTAATAGCTTGTATTTATTTTATACGCTCAAATAGATAAAAAGTTTCGGTTGAACCTTCTAAACACTGCCTAATTATGAGATTTTCTGCAACATATAACACCACGTGTTCTTTCAGCTTTTTTTATTAATTAATTTTTATTTTTACTGACTTTTTAAGGAGACAGTAACGATGAATAAGTGGACGGTATAATACGTTACACCGGCCCCTATTCCTTGTGTAACCTCCCCCTCAACTTCTCCTACTCTTTATCAAACCCTACAGACTCCACTTCATAATCCTTCGAAAAATCAACCATCGCTTCTATCTTATTTTCTTTGTCCCCTTCTTGGTGGCCATAGAGGAAGACTTCAGTTCCATTTTTGTGGGAAGTGAACTTATGATTCTCAATCACAACATCCCATCCCATTTCTTCTTGAAAGTATGCTCTAGCTGAATGCGTGGCTTTCTGTACAATTTCCTGCTCTTCTTCCTGTGACATACCATTACACCCCTGCAAAATGAATAGTAGTAGCAACAGACTCAAACCTCGTTTTAGCATTTTACCTCTCCTACCATTTAGGTCCTGTATTTTTCTCGGATTGCATAAGAGCCTCTGTCTCCCCAATTTCAATCTGGCTGTCTTCTAAACGATGAAAATGTTTTGCCAATTCACTAAAGAAAGCTCCATTGCTGCATTTTCACTGCCCCTTCTCCTGCAGTCCAGCTTTTAAACAGTACATGCTGCCACTAGAATATCGTCAAATAGTTAGTTTAGAAGTCATATAAGAATTTAAAAAGGGGAGCACAGGGACGGTTCTGCTGTTTCCACTATTACGACATAAACACAAAATTAGCCGTATTCCTTAATATCCTTGCATCATGCCGTTAATATCAGTTTAAACAAAATTGATCCTAAACTTTGAAAGAGAAGCGGAAGAAACGTCCCCGTGCGTGCAATATGTGTAAATTCTCGCTTCAACCTTCCTTCTTGATTAGTGGACTTCCTGTATATAATTTAAAAAGAAGCACGAAAACTTATCCTCATTCTTCCATACTATTAATTAAAATTCCCTTACAATTATAGCTGATACCTAGCCTGCAACACTTCATTAATTATAACTTTTAGCCATTTACGGAAATGCCTTTTTTCTAAAAAATGGTATAATTATAAAGTATTTCATATAGATTCATATTAATAGATTCATATTAAACTTTAATTTGAATTTTACACCTTAGTCAGGGGGTAAAAACTGAACCGAAATAGTTAAGGGTGAGTTTTATTTGGATATGGTAGTTTAAATAATTTTAAAAATATTATTTAGTTGATTATTATTTTTAGGGAGAGCTCAAAGTGATTAATAAAGTTAATTTGGATAAAGTTGATATTAGATTAATTGAATCAATTGCACAAGGTTATTGTTTTGATAAAGAGGTACTAAAAAAAGCATTTGGTGATATAAGAACTGCTCGAGATAGTATAATTGCAATTATTCAAAAAGAAATAAATAATTCTTCAATGGAATCAATAAGTAATAATGAATATCTAATATGGATTGCTAATAGAGACGGTTATAATAAAAGTAATAGGCCAGTAAGAACTATGGACTTTTGTGTATCACCTGCTTACTATCTTCTCGATGATGATTATGAAGAACCTTGTTATTACCAATTGTCACAGATTGAGGGATTTATTGAAGGATGGGGTTGTGAGCCTATTAGAATGAATGCGATCCCACATTGTTTAATTAATATGGGTGAAAAAACATTAATAGATATTAAAGAAAGTGAAGAATCACTGAAAGAGTTGGCTGTAAAAAAAGATAGTATTGAACAAAATATTATAATGGATGATTCAGAAAATGTTGTTTACGTAAATGCTTTCGATTCACATAAAGATAATTATTATACTGATATAATCAAAAAAATCTCTGCCCACAAAAAGGAAGATGAATAAGTGAAAAATAAACTCCAATCTTTAAAACTTTTTTTCTTTGTTCTTATATACATAAACATAATATTATCGATATGGGTCCTATTGAATTATTTTAAAGAAAAAAATAATTTTATCTTAGAGATGACTGAATTAAATTTTTCTAATATTTTCCCTGAGAGTTTAGCTATCACTGCAGCTATACTTTCATTAATGGGATTAATCGCTATTTTCATATCACTCAACACACAACATAATATCCAACGATGTAGAGAATTGTACTGGGAAATGGTTGATACTAAACATAAGTTTAAATCGGATAACGTGGCAATAGCGAATGAATTACGTAGGTTAATTAATAACTACTCAGTTGCCTTCAATCCAGGAACTAATTACATAGGACGAATTATATTTATAGCACAGGTAACGATATGGTTTGTTATTTTGACTTGGACTACAATCTTTGTGCTAAATTATTGGCCAAAATATAGTTTGTCTAAATTAAATTTTAATAGTATTTGGAGTTTTTTATCGGATTTAAACTTTAATATTATATGTATTTTATTAATTTTGTCCGTTGCGAATTCTATATTATTTTATTTTGCAAATATCATAAAAGATCTTAACTCAATAAAAAAAGTTGATGATCGATTACAAGAACCTAACAACTTTTATGATGTAGAAAATAAAAATGGTATCCCAATAACTCCATTAATAGCAAATGAGTTAGATTTTTCTATAGAGTTAGATAAAGAGCAACAAAGTAAAGAGAATATATTTAATTTATTTATTAAACTAGGTCACGGTAATCCAATAAATAATTTTGAAGTTATCATAAAAAAAATCAGACTGGATTTTTTCGATCCTTTGAATCCAACTAGAGGGAATATTTTATTAGAAGAAAAAATAGATAAAAAACTAATAATTAAGTATAAATCACAAAACACCAAAAGTAATTTCAATTTTAGTGATTCTTTAAACTATGTAATTGATTTTAATAAATTTAGGAGTAAGCCCTTAGCTTCATTTCGAAATATTGAAGAATTAAACTATAAATTTATTTTATTTGGTTATGTGCAACATAAAGATAGTATAGATTTTAATCAAAGAATATTTTTTACAGTAGATAATCTAATATTATCAGGGCTAAATACTAAGGAATCATCACAAGCACCATCAAGGTTGTTAACCTTTAAAAAATGGAGAACAGAATATTATATGATTAATTTAAGGAGTAATCATTCAAAATACGATGATGATTTTGAAGAAGCAATTTTCGAGTAGTATCACATCCATAGAATTACTCTTCAAACCAGTATTCACCTCTAGAGTCTTACTAAAATGATGCTAACATTTTGCTAACATAATCCAGTAAAAATCGGAAAAATTCTGTTAAGTATATTACAGTAAGTAATTAGCTTAATTTTGATATACCAGCTTAATCTTGCTAGAATCATTGAACTGGTTAGTAAAGAATCTTTGAGAAACCAAAATTGAAACTATCATTACAAAATAGTAAGAGACCTAGAACCTATTAACTATCATCTGTCCAGCTATTGAACTGTTCCATGCTGCCACTAGAAAATCATCCATTAGTTAGATTTAAAAATCTTAAAAGAATTAAAAAAAGAAGCGCGAGAACCGTCCCCCGCGCTTCCCGCGCTTCACTTGTTGAATTTCTCCTCTAAACTTCTTTCAATAACTGCTTCTGGTGATGAATAGATTCCACAGGAGTAAAGGTAACGATGAACGGTTTCTAGCGTTATTTCTCTTTTTTGATAGGTATCCATCACTAGATAGATTCGATCTTCCAAGGGTTGTTTATCGTCTTCGATTATGCGTTTTCGGGCTGCTAAAGTAACTTTTTCCAAGAAACGGTGCCTATCAGGCACAGGACATGCCGTACGAATTTGGTTTTGGTGTGACTTAATCGCCTTAAAGGTATCATGGTTCCATTTATGTACATTCGTGATAAACTTTAATTTTTCACTATCGAATTCACAAATGATTTCAGCGAATATAGCAAAAAACATATCCTTTAAATGTTCATCACAAACTTGATTCTGAACACTCGTTTTTACTGAACTCCATAATTGATTCTGAAATCCTTTCTCTTTTAAGAGGTCAAGATGATCTGTTATTTCAGTCGGCAGCTTAATACATGAAGCATCCACTAATAACCCTAAAAAATGAACAGTCTCTTTAAACCTTTCTGCATGCAAGTGCTGGCTTGCTACTTCGTCACCGTCCATCGAAGAAAGAATCCAAGTAATTTCCTTGTTAATCTTTGATTCCTTTTCATCCCTAATTTTTCTCTGTTGCTCCCAATTATAATAAGGAATATCTTTTACAAACTTTGCTGCATCCCATTGAAGAAAATGAACTTCTGCTATTCCTTCATTTATGGTCTTTACCAGTTTTTCTATCCATTTGGGCCGTGGACTACGATCGTCTAAAGGGATGAATAGAGATCCATCATTTCCTTCTATTTTACCTGCAACAAAAATCTTTTTATTATTTTTAGGTACATTCACGTTAAGAACAATTGAAAAATTTAGACCCTTTCCTTCATGGATTACTTGTTTCAGAGTATACGTTCCATTCTGATAGGTAGAAAAATAACGGTGGTTTTGAATAAATTCATCTACTATCATAGAATTCACCTCCTCCAAATAACTCCTCTTATTGAGTTTATTCTTAACGATATGGGAAAAGAAGGGTTATTCGTAATTCGACCTACTTGCAAAAAAGCCAGAAAAATCCGACTTTTGTTTAGGTTATATTTTTGTAAGATAATCTCTTTTCAGCATCATTTATAGCTTTTTGTAGTTTGGAGAATGGAACGGGTTTACTTATAAAATAACCTTGAATGACATCAACCTTCATTTTTCTCCAATCCTCCAACTGATCGATATCTTCAATGCCTTCTATGATGACTTGAAATTTTAAGTTATGGGCCATCATGATAATGGGTGCAATGACGTTTTTATGGTGCTTATTTTTAATCAAACTTAATACCAAATTCCTGTCTAGTTTGATACTGTCTATCGGAAGATTTGTAAAATTATAAAATGAGAAATAACCATTTCCAAAATCGTCAAGCGCTATGGTAAAGCCTTTTTCTTTTAAATCTGATAATGTTTTGCTTACCCGCTTAAACATGTCTTTGTAAATCTCATTTTCCTCCGTTAATTCTAAGGTGATCTTATTGGCTGAGACTTTATGTTTAAGAAGAACTTGGGAAACTTTTTTTACAAAACCATCTAATAATAACTGATTGACTGACAAATTAACGGAGTACTTAATGTTGCTATATGTATTATCATTGGCAATATTCTTGCATGCTTCATCTAACAGCCAAAAAAACACATCCTTTAACACACCTGCATTATCTGCATCCTGAATAAATTCATTCGGCGGTATTACTCCTAATATTGGATGGTTCCAGCGTATAAGTGATTCTATTCCAACCACTCTCTGTTCGTTCAAATGGTATTGCGGCTGATATACGATTTCCATTTGTTTTTTTCGAAGTGCATAAGGCAAATCGTTTTCGATCATTACTCTTCGATAGGCTGTTTCGTTCAACTTCCCTTTATAGATTGAGAATACATTCTCACCCATTATTTCAGCCTCATACATCTGGGTTTTGGAGAAACTCTGGAGTTCTTGAATGTCCTCTGATCCATATGGATACATACATACTCCCAGATTACAGCTTATGTTAAATTGGTTAAACTCAATGGTGTATGTGTCCGATATAGAATTCATAATTCTTTCACATATAATTTTACAATCAGCCTCTGTAATGTCAGCTATAGCTAAGAAATAATCAGTTCGATTTAGACGAATAACCGTATCAATATCTCTTAAAGAACGTTTTAATCTAGTTACTATAATGCAACTAAGAGCAGTTTCAATCTCAGTCTCTTTATTGTCTGCTAATACAGAAGGTAAATGCATCCTTAAATAACATATAGCTGTAGACATTTGATATCTTTTGCTAAAAGCAAGAGTTAATTTGAGGCGATCATTGAGCAGATCATATGTTGATAATTCACTTTGATAATTCACGTTTTCTTTCATACATTTATCCACTTTTCCCACCTCAAAATGATCAGGTACTTAACAATACTTCGGAAGATGATTCTTTATCTTCATCTTTATCTTTATCTTTATCTTTAAAGCGTATGTTTGCATCATCTTTAAATTTACTTAAAACTGATGATCCTTCTTTTTCACTTCCATATTCTCTAAAGAATTTATACTTCTCAAGTATTCCATAAAAGCCATCAGAACCAAAGTATCTCGTATTAAAATATAGAAGCTGCTTCTCAAAATAAGTTAGCTGTGCATCAATGATACTGATGTAATCTTCTTGTTCTTTTTCATCCAACAAACCATTATTTTTATCTATGATCCGAAAGAGCTGGTACATGTTACGGAAATAGTGATATAACTGATCATGTTCCTCATTGTCAATTTGCTGTATGATCAAATAATACCTGTTCTTTTCTGGTTTATCTCTGAATTCATTAAATAAATCCATAAGTTTTTTGTATACTTCTCTAAAATAAGACCGCCCTTGGGCTAATGATAAATTAGAATCTGATGGGTCTTTATCTACAAAATTACATTGCATGCTATTTACAATTTCGTTATGTAAATTAATAAGCTGGAAAAATTGAGTTTCAATGCGTTGTTTATCGATTTGTATCTTTTGTTCCCGTAATTGTTTTTGCTGTGAATTATAAGCAAGAACAGCAGCTATCAATGCTCCTAAGCTAATTACAGGTGTAGTTACTCCATTAATAAAATCACCAACAGGACCATTATCCCCCATAAATTCTCTTTGAAAGAAAATAAATAAAATCATTATTAAAATAAACACAAATACTATGATAATTGCAGTTTTACCCGTTATATATTTCTGAATAAAATTTCCTTTTTCCTTTTTCTTCTCTATCAGACCCTTATACTCCTCATTAAGTTGTGTTTCTACTTTCTCGGGAAGGTAGCTGTTTAGTTTCATTTGTAAATCTTTGCTTAAATCCTTTAACATTATGAAAATCTCCCCCTTAACTTTAATAAGAATTAAGCCTATTTTATCATTAATTTTGTATAAAATGGTAATTAACTAAATAAAAAAATACATTTATAATCTCCTTGACCTAGAGATTATAAATGTATGAATAGATGCAATGTTTTTCATATTGTCCTAATTAATCGAGTAAACGTGCATATGAAGGTAGCTCGAGAACCGTCCCCGTGCTTCTCTGAGTGATACTCTGTAATCATAAAAAATTCCCCATCCTTAATCATTATCTCTCTACACTCCAAGTTGTTTTTGAGAAAATTATCCGTTATTATCGGTGAATTTTTACACCCTTGTTATTAGGGATTTTACGTCGTTGTTTTCATGTGCTAGTTTCCTCAGATTCTAAATATTTTATCATCATCATCCTCTAAGTCCATGTCTACTCCTATTTTAAATTGATCATAAACATCCTCACTATTTTCTTGATTATTGATTCCTCTCCATGTAAAACCTTTTCCGTCATTTCTAATTAGCGCCATATCAATTGGATATGCTACTGATGATTTTGTCATTTCTGGATCTTGAATACCTTGCAATTTAACAGCCAATTCAGGAAGAAGATTATTTATGATTTCGTTAAAACTAATTTTTGCCCAAATATCTAATCTAAGAATCCCCATATATGCACTACCACTACTTTTGTGTTTTGCAATAAGCTCAAATGATTCTTCAGGAATACCCTTTATAGATTTACTACTCATTTCAGTCATTGTTAGATACTCATCGATATGTACCATAAAACTGTTACCATCATTCATCCCAAAAAGAAGCATTTGGTTAATGGTATTTGCGCTAGAGTACTTCTGAAAAACTTTTGTTATTAAACTTTTAATTGTATCCTTATCCATATCATTTGTTATCAACCATTGAAGTTCTTGTAAGGGACCAAACTCACTTGCAT
Source organism: Fictibacillus sp. UD (assembly GCF_043558025.1). Classification (NCBI taxonomy): domain Bacteria; kingdom Bacillati; phylum Bacillota; class Bacilli; order Caryophanales; family Fictibacillaceae; genus Fictibacillus; species Fictibacillus sp. UD. The sequence goes on along the minus strand of NZ_JARUHH010000006.1, from coordinate 258,672 downwards.
TTCCTGCTATTGCTATAGCAATATTATCAGTTAGTTTATGAATTTTCCTTGTAATAATTCCCTCGAATTTTTTACTAACTTCAGTTCTATATTTATTTCTATCTACTTCAAATATCCTTCTTGTATCTGCGGCAACAAAAACCCCACCTTCAAACAAATAACCAATTATAGCCGTCATTAATCTTCATCTCCTATAATATAATTCATCTGTTAAATTATACCACTTAAATAGGAAAGTTTGTTTATATTAAACTTCCTTAACGACTACTCTTAGCCAATTAATTATATCAGTACAACACGTTTAAAGAATGAAAAAAGAAGCACGAGAACCTTCCCCAGTGCTACCTTTAACAAAAAAAACTTGTTCATATATTATTTCTGGGAATTAGACAAACTTCTCTTCACATAACATAGGTCAAAATACCTACAGGATGATTTTATGGCAGTCATATATTTTCCTTAAATTAAAATGTCAGATATTAAATACGACTTCGACTACAAGTTAACTAAAAAATCAGCATTAGAGAACTATCACAAACTCAGTATTACAGGTTCCTATATTAAAGTAGAGGAGATGGATGGTCAGTATTTTGTCTGTGGACAGATTAAATATTTTTTTAGTACCCTCATGGTAAACCCTAACAAAAAGTTAAAATGCAAGGCTTATCATTATCCTAATAATAACAAAATGAATCGTTTTATTCGAACCTTAAACTATTTATTATTAGATGGTGATAAATACTGGAAAGTAATAAACAACTATCTCCTTTACATCCTACACCACTCAAAATGGAATTTAGTTAAATTGGCACAACGATTACAGGTTGATGTATCCGTATTAACTAAATATGTGCTTAACCCTAATTTAACGCAATACGAGCGGATCGCAAAATCTCTAGGAAGAGAAAAACTCTTTAATCACATTTACTCTTCTCCATTAGATGATGAAATAAAATTATTTTTATTTTCTTTAGCTACTAGGCAAACAAGTAAATTAACGCAACAAAACATTAAAGATTTAATAGCTTATCTCAAAGAAGGTTATCACTTTAATCCCAATCAACCTTTAGCGGAGGAAGCTTTTCGAAAGATCATTTCTCATAAGACCTTCGTGAAAGATACTTATTGGAACAATATTGATAAACGTTACTTCCAAAACAATGATATGTTCATTTCAAATTAAATACAAAGTGACTTTGTCCAATGATTTTTAAGTATTTTGGTAAATATGGTAGCTTAACCTGGTAAGTACCTTGACATACATACAACAGCCAGGGTGGGAAACTCTAGGGAATTTCATAGAACTATATTTAAAGAAGCGCGAGAAACGTCCCCATGCTTCCGTTAAAGGTCTACCGGAGGAGCTTTTGCACACGTGCAGACTGCTGCAATGCAGGTATTTTTAGAGTGTTCATGTGAAATTGCTCATTTCTTTCCTTTTAATTCCATGATATATTTGCGATATATCATTAGCAAGGATGGGATTTATGAGTAATTACTTAAAAAGATTGGTATTTGATTTTGTTACAAACGTTATTGCTCCTCAATTCTGGATTCCGGGTATTATGCGTAAATATATTTATAGAATTGTTGGGTTAAACATCAATACCACCGAGATTAAAAGGCATTGTTATTTCAATTCCAATAAAATAAGCGTTGGAGAGGGATCATTGGTTAATTCCTTTTCAAAATTATACTCATCGTATTTTGAAGGTGGGACAATTACCATCGGAAAGAAATGTTATATTGGCATGAATACCCTTATTTGTACAATTACTCATGAAGTCGGAAGCTCAGATAAACGAGCAGGGGAAAACAAATACATGCCAATTGTTTTGGAGGATGGGTGTTGGATTGGAGCAAATTCTACGATTTTACCTGGGGTGACTGTAGGTAAAGGTTGCATTGTAGCTGCAGGTGCAGTAGTCAGCAAAGATTGCGAGGCTAACGGCGTTTATGCAGGTGTTCCTGCGAAAAAAATTAAAGACCTTTCCGAGTAATGATTAATCGGATCATTATGCGCAACAAATAGACTCTCCAAAATTGGTGAGTTCTTTTTTATGGGAAAGAAGTTGAGTATGGATATGAATGCAAAACGGAAGAAGATAAAAAGTTTATCTTAGGAATTTTAGCTGCTTCCGGTACAAATTCACTTGAAGAAAAAACAGTTGCTATTGCTACAGTAAAAGCTATTCATACAACTATAAACAAAAAGACATGAAAAAAAATAGCTCAAGATTCAACTGAGAAACCTTTAAGTCAGGAAGCAGCAATATTACTATTCCTAATCTGACTAAGCAATTAGGAATAAATTTATTCTGTAATTTTTACCTGTAATTAATGCTATTGTAGGAGGTTCATCTAACGGATGGTATCTTAAAGATGTTGGCTGGGCTGCTAGTTGGGATTCTATGCTTCAAAGCCCCATGAGAAATGGGTAACGGGTGTGAAGGAAATCCACTTGCATGGCGAAGTTATATTTTTCCCCTGTCATTGATCTATACAATGGTGAAGCCACTCCCAATAACGTCCTGTAAACGAGAACTTGAGGATTACATCCACTTCTATAATCATAAAAAATTAAAGCGAAATTAAAAGGCATGAACCCGGTACAATACCGGACGCATGCCTCTGAGGCAGCCTAAAATCCTAGTGTCTATTTAGGTTCAGAACCATCCCCGTGCTTTCTTGTTCTGCTTCCAATAAATACTACACATGTATGTAATCTTATATATCCCGCACCGCTCGTTACTAGGATTTTCATTATATATTGATTACCTCAACCCTCATATTTACTTCTAACGACGTATTACTTTTAGTAAATACATTAATCCTACCCCAAACAACTTTTTATTTAAATCAGATTTTAATAGGAACAAAAGGACAAAGTAAGATATAATACCACCAATAATTTGAATAACTATAGATTTGACTCCACCATCTAAAGCTACTCCAATATAACGTACAATTAAGTACATTATTATACCTGAAATTAAATATTTCCAAGTTGAGTGTAATAATTTTTTTATTTGTAAATCTTGACGCACATAATATAACTGAACTGAGGTAACAGAAAATTCAGCAATTAGGGTTGCTATAGCAGCACCAATAGAGTGGAAACGACCAATTAATAATAAATTAAATGTAAAGTTCACCACTGCTCCTACAATAACAGAAACAGTATAGCCCTTAATTCTACCTACTGGCATTAAAAATTGTTGCCCTAACACATTACTCCATGCTATTAAAACAATAATCGGACTAATTATACATATTAAAATACCCGTTTTTGTAAACTCTGGACCAAAAAACCATGGGGCAAACTCTAAAGCAATACTACCAAGCCCAAACATTAATGGAACCGATAAATAAGTTGCAAAATCGAATGAATTATATATATAATTCTTAACTTGCTCTATTTCCCCTCTAGCAAACGTATTTGATATACGCGGTAACATAACAATACCCAATGCTGTTACAATTGCTAAAACTATTTTGACGATTTTGTCAGCATTATCAAAAAGTCCCACTTCGTTTAAGTTGGATAATATTCCTAGCATTGTTTTATTTAAAATAATATATAATTGAATAGCAAATTGCGGAATAAACAAAGCAAGAGATGGAATTAAGTGTCTTTTTATATCTTGCCATTTTAATTTAATTTTATTTACTGTTTTAGGTAGGTAAAACCAAAGTGATAAATGTCCAAGTAATTGAGACATAGATAGTATAAGTACATATTTCCATAAATCATTTGAAGTCTTAACAAACAAGAATATGCAAATTACACCTATTATTTTTACAAATAAGTTTCTCATTACTGTTTTTTTAAAATCCTCAAGCCCCATAAATAACCATGAAATATCGACAACCGCAGCTATAATAAAAACTGATTGGAGTAAAAAAATAAAATGATACTCACCAACAACAATTAAAAATAACATAAAGAGTACATACGAAATAAACGTTGTTATGCACTTTAAGTAAAATATTCCCCAAAATGTTCTGCTTAGTTTAACTTTATCATCTCGAACATAAGCAATCTCTTTGTTTCCATATAGAGTAATACCTATTGTGCCCATTAGAATAAAATATTGTATAATTGAGTTAGTGTAAGCATTAATCCCTACTCCTTCAGTTCCTAAAACTCTAGATATATAGGGTATAGTTATTAATGGTAGTATCAACGTTACCATTTGATAAAGCAAATTATAAAAGTAGTTTTTAGCAATACTCATAAGTAAATTCCTGAATTCTAATTAAATTCTTTCTCAACAACTAATAAAGCGGCCCCAATGACTTGGTGCATGTCATAGTATTTATACATTCCCAGTCTGCCTCCGAAGATTACATTCGAAACCTGATTGGCCAGTTCCTGATACTTATTAAAAATTTCGTTGTTCTTTTTATCATTCATCGGATAATAAGGTTCATCACCTAAATTCCAGTTTTTAGGATACTCCTTTGTGATAATTGTCTTCGGTTGGTTACCATACTCAAAGTGTTTATGTTCAATAATTCTAGTATAAGGTGTTTCGGCATCTGTATAATTCACAACCGCATTTCCTTGATAATTTTCTTGATTTAATACAGTAGTTTCAAATTCTAAACTTCTGTATTCTAATTCTCCATATTGAAAATCAAAAAAACGATCAATCATACCAGTATAAATAATTTTAGGAAACTCTTTTAAATATTCACCTTTTTTATCAAAAAAATCCACGTTTAGTTCTATATCTATCAAATCACTCGATAGCATTTTTTCAACAATCTGCGTATATCCACCTATCGGAATCCCCTGATATCTGTCATTAAAATAATTATTATCATAGGTAAAACGAACTGGTAATCTTTTGATAATAAATGCGGGTAATTCTGTAGCTTTACGCCCCCACTGTTTTTCAGTATAACCCTTTACTAATTTCTTATAAATGTCAGTACCAATTAAGGATATAGCCTGTTCTTCTAAATTAATTGGGTTATCGATATTTGCTGCTTTCCTCTGTTCCTCAATTTTAGCTTTGGCTTCATCTGGTGTTACTACACCCCATAATTTATTAAAAGTATTCATGTTAAAAGGCATGTTATAAATTTCACCTTTAAAGTTTGCTACCGGACTATTTGTATAACGATTAAATTCAGCAAATTGATTAACATACTCCCATATTCCTTTATTATTTGTATGAAAAATATGTGCACCGTATTTGTGTACATTCATACCTTCAATATTTTCTGTATAAATATTTCCTGCGATATGATCCCGTCTATCAATCACTTTTACTCTTTTTCCTCGTTTGGCAGCTTCGCAAGCAAATGTACTACCAAATAAACCTGCGCCAACAATTAAATAATCATAAGTCATTATATATTTCCCCCAATAAAATTCTAAATCGTCTGATTCCGAAATTTTATTTTTGATTTTTATCCTTAAAGAAATCAAAGCTTTTAGTAACAGCTTTCTTTATATAATATCCTTCATTAACTCTGCTTTTAATTTTCAGAACATTTTTTTGTAAGTTTGTATAACTGTCTTGGTCAATTCTATTTACAATACTATCCAACTGGTTAATCGAATCTACAACAATTCCTATTTTATTTTTTCTAACAAATTCTGCAATAGCAGCTTTATCCCAAACTATGACAGGCAAACCAGCCGCTATATAAAGTGATAATTTATGTGGATTATTATACTTCATATATTCTCCATAATGCCCTACACACTCATTCAATTCAGGACCATCCCAAATCAATCCAAATCCACCCTTTATTTCTTCGGGTAGTTTACTAGGAGGTTTTGGACCGAAGTAAGAAATGTTTTCAATACTATTTTTAGTTTCAAACCCATTTCCGTATAAATTTATTTTTGTTTCACCTAAATTCTGTTTATTAAATTTATAAATAAAACCACTCTTTTCCTTGACTAAATTACCTGCTATGGCTATGCAATTCTTGTCAAATACCTTTGAGTCAATTTGAAAATCTTCTGTTTGGTAATCAAATAATTCTAGATTAATTATTGTTTTTTTAAGTCCACTACTATATAACCATTTACTCATATAATCGTTATGAGCAATTACAACATCAAATTTATTTAATATATTTATCTCCTTTGATACTATTGTTTTTCCTTTATTAAACCGCAAACTATATAAATCATGAATTAAACAAATAGTTTTCACATTCTTTAATTTAAGAACTTTTAAAATTGATTGTAGATATAAATTATTATTGTTATATGGATACTGAATCAACACAGTACTGTCATTTTTTATTGATTTTATTTTCGATTTTAAAGTTAATAGTTGATAAAGCTTTTTAATTTTATTATTTGCTAAGGTGATCTCTAATAATTCAAAACCCCTATCTTTTAAAAAGTAATTAACATCATCTCTTGCTTTAGAACCAGCGTTAAAACTACTTTTGTATTTAAATTCAATAATATAGTTACACAATCATATCCCGTCCTTATATCTATTTGTGATAAAAGAAAATATCTATAAATTCAACTACATCTCTATTAATTTATGATTGCATTAGAGAGTCATATCTGGAAGTCTTATTCATTATCAAATATTCAGAAGTTAGCAAATAGTAATAACAGATACGTGTAAAATATAAAACTAATAAAGTGATTTTTTTCTAAGTTTTTTATTTAGCTTATTATTCCTTACCAAGATAATAATTAAGCAAGGAATTAATACATAATAAATAATTGTTCTAACAAAAAGTAAGGTATGAATTCTCGGCAGAGTAAAACAAGTAGAAATAACTGATATAATTATAAATAGTTTAAGTGGATGGTTTATGAGATTTTCATATTTTTTATAACCCAATATTTTCCCAAAAAGAAACCCCCAAAAAACAAACAAGAATATACCACCCCAGCCAAAATTATAGTAGCTCTCAGCAACCATTGAAAACCCAGGACCGTATGATAACCCCAGATAATTTTGTAACCAAAGATCTAACATTGCATGTTCTCTACTTGGATGAATTGGACCCATAAAATTAAAGAAATTTGGAATCAATGAAAATATAGCAAAAAAATATGATTGTCCAAATTGAAAAGATACAGCCTCTGGCATAAACTGCTTAATCATTAATAATACACCCATCGATCCCCCTAATTCACCAACAGTTTTAACGACGGGATTTTCCTTAGTACTGTTACTAAAAGCATCAAAATAGTTGCTAATCGATTTATTATCCATACTTCTCAATTCAGCTATTGAAGGGATTAAGATTACCAAAAAAAATCCAAAGATTAATAGCCCTAATATACTTTTCACTTTAAAAGGGTTAATTAATATGTTCCATAACCACAAAACACTTAAAATAATCATAATAAATATAGTTCTCGAACCAGTTAATAATGTTAATAGTGCATATAGGCATAATATTAAACAAAGTAATTTGCACAATTTCTTATTTGAAGTATTAGCTATTATAAACATATACATGCTTGGTAAGAATAAAGACTCAAGTAGTTGTGTAACATCATTGGTTCCAAAGTTATAACTATATATAATTCCATACCCATATTTAAGTGCCATAACAGCACGATAAATACTAAAATAAATTGTTAATGGGGCTGTAATAGTTACCAGAAAAAGCCCAACTTGTTTCATTGCACTAATGGTTGCCACTTGCTTAGCTCTTGATACATTTTCTTTATCAAATAATTTCTTTTTTAAATTAGTAAGTAATGCTCCTAAATTAAACATTGAGATACTCAAAAGAGTATAAATTATGGCTTTTAAGATATCTTCAGGTCTATAAAGATTAAAAAGATTATATCTTTCATATTCTAGTCCAAACACGAACAAAATTGCTTGTCCAAATTGAAATATAACAAATGAGGTCAAAAACATAATATAAGGAGAATATAATACACCGGTAGTTCTTTTCCATAAAACACATGCCAAAACATATGAGAAAATTCCCAAAACACTAAAGAAATAGATATCTCCACTAAGTGAAAAGATATATTTATTGGTTATTATTAAACTCCCACATAATAGACCAACTATAATTATAAAGAATAATTGAATAATTACTGCAAAATAATTTCTTTTACTTATTTGATATTTCATATATTATACTAACCCTTCAGCTACATTTTACTATGGGAACAGTTCAAATAAAAATCCTGTAAATCTTGTGCAATCGTTTCTATATCAAATCTTGCTTTAATAATATACTCACTTCTATCTCTTCTAATATGCCTTTTTTTAAATTCAAAAATGGTTTCAATCCAAGTAGATATTGTATTATCTAATTTAACATAGGCTATATTGTCTGTAATTTTAACCTGTTTTGTTACATTGTCTGACACTATACATGGTAATCCTGATGCTTGTGCTTCTACTAAAGTAACAGGCAATCCTTCAAAGTGGGAAGGAAATATAAAGACATCCATAGCTTGGAGTAATTCTGAAATATCATCTCGCTTGCCAGTTAATATTACTTTATTTTCTAGGTTTAAGTCCTTTATCTTTTTCTCTATTTGACTTCTTAATTCTCCATCACCCACTAAAAGTAACACTGAATTGGGTTCTGTTTTTAAGTATTCATTGAAGATATCAATAAGAAATTCATGATTTTTAGGGTAAGTAAGCCGACCTACATGTCCTACAACAAACTTCTCATCCAACCCTAAGTTATCTCTAACCATATTTCTTTTTTCTTTGTTAAATGAAAAAATGGATGTTTGAATACCATTATTTATTATTCTATAGGAATTTGAATTAAGAACTTGCTTATTGAACATCCATTTGCTTGCAAGATCAGAACAGCTAAAATAGTGAGTAGCATATGAATTAATAAAAACTCGATTCCATTTATGGATAAAATTGTGGAGAAAACTACCTCCCTCTCGAGTACTGTGACTATGAACAATGCGCACAGGGACACTATGTCTTTTAGCAGTCTTTAATGGTACGATATAACTAAGTGAACTTAAATGCTGATGTATAATTTTATAATCTTTATATTCATTGAAAAATTCTTCTAATACTTTACGATTTGCTAGAAAGCCATATTTTCTGGTGGGTATTTTAATAATCTTTCCCCCAAGAGCAATAATCTCATCATCAAAGTCACACTTTTTATCTGTATGAACTAAAAAATCAAATTGTATCTTAGATCTATCAATATTACGGTAAACATTCATTATGAATGTTTCTAAACCTCCACGATTCATTCCATTTACACAATGTAAAACTTTAATCATTTATTATCCCCAGAGCCTTAATAAAATCTTCATAAAATGTATTTCTCATCTCTTGTAGAAGATTTTTATCATATTTTTTTGCCGTTTCAAAACTACGGTTAACTTCCTCCGTCATCTCACTATCCATTTCTTCAAGTAACCTAGTAATTTCATCAACTGATCCAATATTGAATAAAAACTTTTCATTGACTAACTCAGGAATTCCCCCTGTTGAAGACCCAAGAGTAGGACAACCTCTACTCATTGCCTCAATTAATGCCCTAGGCAAACCTTCTGTTTTACTTGGTTGAATATAAATGTCAATATTATCCAAATAATCAAATACTTGTTCGTGTGGTAAAGATCCTAAAAATTTGACTTTATCAGAGATACCAAATTTCATTGCCATAGATTCTAGATAACTTTTACTTCCTCCACCAGCTAAGTGGTATTCATAATTTTTCCCTGCTTTATTTAACTTTGCAATAGCTGCTATGACATACTCTTGCCCTTTATAACGAACATCTAACGCGGCTGTTGTTCCAAGTATAATTGGCGAATTAAAAGTTTTTTTTTTAATTTTAGTTAAGCGTTGTTCTAGTACCTCTATTTTAGTTGTTGGTATAACCACATCAGAACACCCCATTGTTTTTCCTTTGGATGGATATCGCCGTTGTAAAAACTCGTTTGTTACATATAAAACATAGGGTGCTTTATTAATAACCTTTCTAGTATTTCTCCATAAATAGGGAGCAATTATCTTACCTTTGTTACTATGATTCCATAAAGAATCCCAAGGGCATCCTACTACTTCAATAAGATACTGCTTTTTTTGCCTTTTCGCCTCATTTGCTACTATACTTCCCATAATGCATGGCAAACGTATTATTACTTTCTCTGCTTCATATACCGCTTTAACTATAATTCGCTTTGCTACGTTTATATTAAAAAGGAGCCCTTTTAATGAGGCTAGGTTAGGACATTCAATTACAGAAAAGTTCTTATTATTTATCTTTGAGTACTTTCTCAATTCTTCCTTATTTGAAACTACTCTTACACGAGTTAACATAGTTATTTCATCAGCAATGACGCCATAACGAGATAACAATTCATCAGTTATAGTCCTGCTATAATAATTACCATCCCTATCTTTAATAAGCGGTCCTGTATAGCTAAATAATAGTTTCACAGACATCCCCCAGTTTTAAAACATTCATTTTTTTTTATAAATTATAATAATACCGAGAAGTTATTATTTTTTATCAAAAAAGTATCTATGTTTATATAACGAATATTAACACTATTGTAGTTTTTTAATTCTCTTGAAAATCTTTTTTAAGTTATTTTATAAGCTGTTAAGTTTTATCTTACCCCTAATCCTAATTTGAGCATATCTGGGATTCGATTATAATCCTTACACTCCATAGCAAAAATTTAAATCATCGTCATAGGGGATAAATCCTTTATAAAATAACAACATAAATAGTCCCTAGTATATTACTATTTTAATTTTTTAATACTAACCTATGTGGCTTGCGAATAAATCACTTTTTATTTTTGTTGTAGAAATCTCTGGAGTACGTTCCAAGTAAACCACTTCACAATAATCTTTAATAAAATCAAACTTCCCCTTCCAATCATCACCCATTACAAATACATCAATCTTATATTCTTGAACATCTTTTACTTTTTGCTCCCAATTTATCTCGGGTATCACTAAATCAACATATCTAATAGCTTCTAATAACTTTTTTCTTTCTTCGTAAGTAAAATAAGTTCTTTTTCCTTTTTGTCCATTATTAAATTCATCTGATGATAGTGCTACTATTAGATAATCACCTAAAGCCTTAGCACGCCTTAATAAGTTTATATGACCATAGTGAAGCAAATCAAAAGTCCCATAAGTAATAACCCTTTTCATCCCAAAACCTCAATTCTAATTTATACTTTTAAATATTGCATCTAATGAATATTTCGTTGCATTTCCATAACTTTCAACATACTTTCTTCGAAAGTTCCTCACTAAATCACTTGCCTTTTCAAAAGGTAAGTTATTAATTAAATCTAATATTTCTTCTTCGGAGTTAGATCCTCCTAAAATTTCTTTTCGAATATCAAAATACAATCCTCTGTTATGCATGTATTTCTCATAATCGTATGTGAAACAAATCATAGGTCTATCTAATATAGAATAATCAAAAAGAATACTAGAATAATCCGAAATTAAAATATCTGCTGCAATCATTAAATCGTTTAAAACTGAATAATTTGATACATCATATACAAACCCATCATTTGCATTTAGATTTAGAACTTGTGCAACCTCATAATGGGCTCGAAGTAAAATAATGTATTCATCACCAATCTCCTTTTTCCATTTCTCGAAATTAATTGGAGGCGCTAAAACACAATTAAGCTTCTTATCTCTTTCGTATTCTCGAAATGTTGGTGCATATAAGATTACCTTTTTATCCATTGGCAACCCAATTTTTCGCATCATATCATGTTTTGCCTTTATAGTAACATTAGCTAAACTATCATTTCTTGGTAACCCACACACCAAAAATTTATCCCTATCTATATTAAAAACCCTTGAAAAAATATCTGCCTCATATTTACTTTGTGAAGTCATCATGTCTACATTCCATTTGGCGCTTGACCCAAAAGATTTATTTTCAATGGAAATATCTTCTCCCATTTTCTTAATTGGTGTGCCGTGCCAAGTATTAAAATAAAATGTCTTCTTTCCTTTAAAACTTAATCCACGTTCTACTGTTGAATTAGAAATCCAGCAACGTGCTTTTAACGCCGTAATAAAATATTTAATTGAATCCGTCTTAATTTTCTTTCCCCTAGGGATTTTAAAATTTTCGGGATGATGAAAAGCCCATACTAAATCATACTTATCAAAGCGACTGTCATTAATCATCCCTTCGTAAATCACTCTAGGACTATCATCAAACTTCTTACCTCCAAAACTAATAAAAAGAATAACATGATCGTCTGATTTCACAAACAACTTAAGTATATTTAGACTAAATGAACCTATCGTATAATACATTGAGTATAGCGGCTTAAAAAATTTTACTAATGTCATTAAGTAACTCTTCAACATTTCACCTCAAAATATATTTTCTTCATTTCCTTTGTCACACTTTTTAGCCCATACTTCTTCATCGATTGTTTATTAAAATCCCCAAAAGTACTTTGCAAGGAATTATTACTAAACACCTTCTGAAGAGCATTTATAAATTCTTCTTCAACATCTGGTTTTACAAGGTATCCACCCTGCCCATCTATAATTAAATCCCGATTCCCTCTTATATCCGAACACACCACCGGCAGCCCGCAAGCCATAGTTTCCATTAATGCAACTGACAATCCTTCTCTAAAAGAAGGAAAAACAAATATGTCCGCAACTTTACAAAGTTCAATAATATCTTTTCGAAAACCTAACAATTTCACCTGATTGTTCAATCCTAATTCTAAGATTAATTTCCTCAAATAATCCTCCAACGGACCTTGCCCACAGATTAAATAATATACTTTTGGATCATTTAGTTTAGCAATCGCCTTAATTACCGTTTCATGGTTTTTATTTTTATTAAGTTCTCCGACAGAAAGGGCTAAGAATGCGTCATCGGGAATCCCCAAATCTTTACGTTTTGCACTTTTTTCTATAATAACGTCTTGAATCTTTTTAATATCAAGCCCCACGCCAGGAACATATTTCACTGTTTTAGATTTAAATGAAGCCTTTGCTCTTGCATAATCTTCCTTATTGATCGTAATTAAAATATCTGTATGCTTAGATAACCACTTTTCAACTGGATAGTATAACACCCAATTCGGTAGTGGTGCTCCTTTGTAAAAATGAAATCCATGAGCAGTATAAACCACTTTTATGTCCTTCTTTTTTCGACAGGCTAACCTGACACAAGCCGAGGCTATAGGTGTGTGTGAATGAACCAAATCATATTTTTGATTTATAATTAGACTTTTAATCTGCTTATATGCAGAGATATTTTTTCTACTCAAGGGAGAACGTTGAAATTCAATATTATAGACTTTACAGCCTAACTCAACAATTTCCCTTTTCACTTCTTGAACTTTATTAAAAGCAACATCAACCTGATGCCCTTGTTCAACTAACATTTTTATATGGGGAATTAAAAATGCGTTTATTGTATTTGATATAGTTGTAACATATAATATTTTCAGTTTTAACTCTCCCGTCTGCTATTTGCTGGAGTACCAACATGAATTCCAAGAACCGTTATACCTTTGACCACAACAGAACCTGCACCCATTTTGCACCGGTTAATTATATATTTAATTATTTACTACAAGTAAGATACATAACATTATTCCTTTTCCAACTTTGATCGTGCCTTCTAAGTGGCTCGCAATGAATTTCAAACAAAACTTTTAACTACTTTGCCGTGGCCAACTCTAATTATTAGTAGTTTGGTTTTCATAAAATTCTTGGGTACTGGAAGAGTTAAAGTTATTTATAAGAATAAAATCCCTCTTTTGTTTTTCTTCCCAATTTCCTTTCTGTTACTAATTCTTCTAGAATACCTGAAATATGGAGGTTAGTAGTAGAACTTTGAAATTCTTTTAAAATTGATAATGTAATATCATTTCCAATTAAATCTGATAATTTCAATGGACCAATTGGAAAATTCGCACCTAATTTCATTGCATTATCAACATCTTCAGGGGTGGCTATTCCTTCTTCCACAATCTTTACGGCTTCGTTAATCATGGGTATTAATAAACGGTTTACAATGAACCCAGGTGAGTTCTTTACTAATACGTACTCCTTATTAATTGTGGTAACAAGCTTTTTAACGTAGGAGATCACTATATCCTCTGTTTCTTCCAAGTATGAAATCTCGACGAGCTTCATTACTTGAACTGGATTAAAGAAATGTAATCCCACAACTTTTTGAAGTGGAACGATGCCTTCAAATATTGAAGCTATAGATAAGGAAGAAGTATTTGTAGCAAATATGGTCGATAGTGTTCCAGTGTACATACAAGCTTTTTGTATGATCTCTCTTTTAAGAGTTAAATCTTCTGCCATAGCTTCAATAATTAAATTACAATGGCGTAATTGTTCAAAATTATCTGCTATACCTATCCTACCTGCAACCTCTTCAACATTTTCGACTTTAAATCTTTCTGCAACTTTTAAAATTTCAGTTTTTAATTCTGTAGCCTCTAAGTTACGACCAATAGAGATTAGTAATACATCCAGATCGTTTCTAGCCAATTCTATCGCTATCCCTTTGCCCATTGTTCCTGATCCAATTACAGCTATCATGTCTTTAAACCCCTTCATTAATTGTTAAACTTTATCGGCTTTGCAGGAGCCCCAACAGCTGTACAGTTATCAGGTAAATCCTTAACGACTACAGAACCAGCACCAACAACAGTATTTCTCCCGATTTTCACTCCCTGAATAATGGCAGATCCTGTACCAACACTTACAGATTCATCAGTGACTACGAAACCAGAGACATTCACACTTGGAAGAACTGTCGTGTAGTCCCCTAAAATCGCGTCATGTCCGATTGTACAGTCTAAATTAATTATTACATGATTACCAATTTTAATATCAGTTGTTATAATGTTTGCTGCACAAATAATAGACCCTTCCCCAAACGACACTCTGTCAGAGTAAATAACGCTTGGATGAATAAGAACAGGAAAAGAGATATTACTGTCTTTTAACCTTTCGATTGTTCTTTTTTTAGTAATTGGATCTCCAATTGCACAAACCACATTCAACTCTTGAGATTTCAGCCATTCAATATCACCTAATACTTCATAGCCATTCATTTCTGTTCCATGAATTTCTTTGTTGTCATCTGCAAAGCCTAATATATTCCACTCTGGGTTATCCTTATTAATATCTTCAATCAACCAGGCTACCTCACGTCCAAATCCACCCGCACCAATAATTATTATATCTTTCATAATTTAATCCTCCGTTTCTTTATTTCCCATAAATGCTTCCATAGTTGCTGCAGTTTCTGAATTAATACCTTCTCTAATTACAGACTTTTTAATAGTAAGAAGTATGATCTTCCAGTCCCCTCTAAAGCTAACATTGTCAACATAATAACAATCCAAATCAAACTTCTCTTCCCAACTAATAGCATTCCTACCACTCACCTGAGCCAATCCAGACAACCCCGGCCGAACATCATGTCGTCGTTTTTGATGTTCATTATAAAGGAGCAGATACTGTATCAATAAGGGCCTAGGACCAATAATTGACATATCTCCTTTAAGAATATTAAAAAGCTCCGGAAGTTCATCCAATGATGTAGAACGCAGAAACTTTCCAAACTTCGTTAATCTCACACTGTCCGGAAGTAACTCACCATGCTCATCTTTTTCGTCCGTCATAGTCCGAAACTTATACATCAGAAAAATTTCTTCATTAAGCCCAGGTCTCTTTTGCTTGAATAGAACAGGGCTACCTAATTTCATTCTAACAAGAATTGCAATTACTAGAAGTACTGGACTAAGAACAGTAATGGCGATTAATGAAAGCATGAAATCCATCGGTCTTTTTACAAATCTTCTATAAATACCATCTTTTGGATTGTTCATTACTCTAACCACAACCCTTTAATAGTCTTAACAACTCTCTCTAAGTCCTCATCCGTCATTTTCGTATCCGACGGCAAACAAACACCATTCTCAAACAATTTCTCCGAAACACCCTCACCAACAAAGTGGTATTTTTCAAAGAATGGCTGCATATGCATCGGCTTCCATACTGGTCTTGACTCGATATTCTCAGCTTCCAATGCATCAAATATATCAATAGGTCTCACTTTACCAGAAATAGTTATCGAGCTTAACCAATAATTTGGTTCATCCCATTCATTGCTAGGCATGAATTCAATGCCTTCAAGCCCTCCGAGCTCCCTTTTATAGAAATTAAAAATGTAGTTCTTCTTGGCAACTCTTTTATCTAACACTTTAAGCTGCCCTCTACCAATCCCAGCAACCACATTACTCATCCGATAATTAAATCCTAATTCACTATGTTGATAATGTCTTGCTTGATCTCGGGATTGAGTTGCCCAAAATCTCGCCTTGGCAATTCGTTCTTCATTATCAGAAACAAGCATTCCACCACCTGAAGTAGTAATAATCTTGTTCCCATTAAAAGAGAAGATACCATAGTCACCGAAAGTTCCAGTATGTTTACCTTTATAGTAAGTACCCAAAGACTCAGCAGCATCTTCAATAACCATTACATCATGTTTCTTACAGATCTCCATAATTTTGTCCATATCTGCAGACAAACCATATAAATGAACAACAATAACTGCTTTCACTTCTGGATATTTTTTAAACGCTTCTTCCAAAGCTTTCGGACACATATTCCACGTTTTATAATCGCTATCAATAAAAACAGGTATAGCACTTTGATAGATGATTGGATTTGCAGTTGCAGAAAAAGTAAGTGTTGGGCAAAAAACAATATCTCCTTCTCCAACGCCGGATGCTCTTAATGCTAAATGTATAGCAGCTGTTCCTGAAGAAAGTGCAGCAGCAGACTTTGATCCAACCTTTTCAGCTAATTCTTCTTCAAATCCATTTACGTTTTCACCAAGGGGAGCAATCCAGTTTGTATCAAATGCTTCTTGTACATATTGCATTTCATAACCCTCATCACTCATATGTGGTGATGAAAGAAAGATTCTATCGTTTACTTTTGTAGTTGCCATCTTCAAGTCTTCCTTCCTAAGTAAGGTTAATGCTTTAGTAGATTAGGACTTGATTAAAAATAATTGTTTCCAACCAACTACTAAACCACTAATAATGCATTTATTTTTAATAAGTAAACACGAAAATTCATTACAAAACCGAGTTTCTACTATTATATATACCATTCAATCAAACAACTTTTACTACATACCAAGATTTTCAGCATTTATTTTTAGCTCGAAGCCACTTTCCTCGTACCTTTTAACATAGAAGCGGGGCCCTTAATAAAAGGGACCCCTCTAACTTATTAACTTCGTGTTAACTCTTAGTTAACATTCTTCACTAGCAATTGTTCTTTCTTATTCGCTAACTCTAAAACATAATCCGATAAATAATGAGCAGCAAATGAGTGATGATTTTCAATTAAATTAGACACTCTATCAAAGTCAAACTCCACAGTCTTCCCAATAAAAATCTTAGGAAAAACCTCTTTTTTATGCACTTCATTCTCTCCAAGAAGCTCTTCATACATCTTCTCACCAGGGCGAATACCAGCATACTTAATCCCGATCTCATCAAGGTTATAACCTGACAGTTGAATAAGGTTCTTAGCCAAGTCTACGATCTTAACCGGTTCACCCATATCTAGAACGAAAATTTCTCCACCTCGAGCTAACGCACCCGCTTGCATAACGAGTCGTGATGCTTCTGGAATTGTCATGAAGTAACGGGTCATATCAGGATGAGTAACGGTTACTGGTCCACCATTTTGAATCTGATTTTTAAAGAGTGGTATAACAGAACCTCTACTTCCTAACACGTTTCCGAATCTCACAGCGACAAAGTTTGTCTGGCTTTGCTTGTCCAAATTTTGAATAACCATCTCTGCGATTCGTTTTGTTGATCCCATAACATTTGTAGGGTTAACGGCTTTATCAGATGAAACGAGTACGAAGGTCGTTACTCCAAACATATCCGCTGCTTCAGCTACGTTTTTCGTACCGATTACATTGTTCTTTACAGCTTCTTTCGGATTGTACTCCATTAACGGAACGTGTTTATGTGCAGCCGCATGGTAGACAACATCTGGTGCATGTACACTCATCACTTCAAAGATACGATCACGGTCTTGAATATCTGCAATAATAGGAATAATTTCTAAATCTTTACCGTGTTTGTTTCGAAGTTCCATATCGATTTGATAGATGGAGTTTTCACCATGACCTAATAATAGAAGTTTTTTTGGTTTGAATTTGCTCACCTGTCGACAAATTTCTGAACCAATTGATCCACCAGCACCTGTTACGAGTATCGTGTTACCTGTCACTGTCTTTGATATACTGTCAATATCAAGCTGTACAGGGTCTCTACCTAGTAGATCCTCTACTTGAACTTCACGGAATTGATTAACGGATACTTTACCAGACACAATGTCTTCAATCATTGGCATAATCTTTGTAGTTGCTGTAGTTTTACTGCACTCTTGATAGATCTTTTGAATTTCTTTTTTACTTAACGAAGGAATCGCAATAATGATCTTTTCAACGCTAAGTTCTTCAACTAACTTTGGAATATCTTTCGTTTTGCCAGATACGGTAACTCCATAGATTTGAAGTCTTTGTTTTTTGGGATCATCATCTACAAAAGCAACTGGATATAAATCAGAGTCGCTGCTCTTCTTCAACTGACGAACAAGCATAGAACCTGCAGAACCTGCACCAATAATTAAAGCTCTCTTCTTTTCGATCTGAGGACTTATGTAATTATCTCTAAACATTCTCCAGGAGAAACGTGATCCTCCAATTAAAATTACATGAAGCATCCATGTGATTCCGAGCACTCTTACATACACATTGCCGCTCACAACAAGTTGAATGACTCCTGCCGTAAGAATCGATAACGTAACGGCACGAACGATTCCCAGCATTTCACCTACACTTGCATACTCCCAAGCCCTTTGATATAAACGGTATCTGAATGCAAATAAATGATGACTAGCAAGGAGTGCAATAGAGCTAATAACAAGCATGGGAAAGTTATAAATATTAAAGTATGGATGAAGCGTGTAATAACCTACATAAATAGACGTCAATACAATTAACGAATCTAGTAGAATCAGCATCGATACTCGCTTTTGATAGCTCAAGTGAAATCCCTTCTTTTCATTGTATTTTTACAAAAGAAATCCCTAAGGAAAATGTGTTCATTTTTCTTAGGGTATTAAATTTTTGTTAACTCTTGTTCTGTTTTGTTTAACTTCTGGATAAGCTTTATATGAGCATACAGCTTAATTGGATATTTTCACTTGCTCTAACAAACGCTCAAGTTCAGGTAGCAGTTGTTTGCTGATCTCTTGATCTTTCAGTGCAAACTCAATAGTCGTCATAATAAAGCCTAATTTTTCACCAACGTCATATCTCGTTCCTTCAAAGTCATACGCAAATACTCTTTGGAATTTGTTCAGTTGCTGAATCGCATCGGTTAACTGTATTTCTCCCCCAGCACCTGTTTCCTGTTTCTCTAGGTAACTAAAAATTTCTGGAGTTAAGATATAACGGCCCATAATAGCTAGATTAGAAGGCGCTGTACCATGTGCAGGCTTTTCAACGAAATTCTTCACACCATATAAATTATTAAAATTGCTTAGTGGATCGATAATTCCATAACGATGTGTTTGATCTTCCGGAACTTGTTGTACTCCGATAATAGAAGCAGTAGTCTCTTCATATTTCTCAATTAATTGTTTTAGACAAGGCTTTTCTGCCTGAACGATATCGTCTCCTAGTAGTACGGCAAAAGGCTCATCTCCAATAAATTTTCTTGCACAAAATACCGCATGACCCAAACCTTTTGGTTCTTTCTGACGAATATAATGTATATCAGCCATTTTTGAAGAGTGTCTTACTTTTTCTAATAAGTCTAATTTCCCTTTTTCAAACAGATTTTGTTCCAGCTCTAACGCATGATCGAAGTGATCTTCAATGGCACGCTTGCCTTTACCTGTAACAATAATAATATCTTCAATGCCCGATTCGATGGCCTCTTCCACAATGTATTGAATGGTTGGTTTATCTACAATCGGCAGCATTTCTTTCGGCATGGCTTTTGTTGCTGGCAAAAATCGTGTTCCTAATCCAGCAGCTGGAATGATGGCTTTTTTAACTTTTTTCAAAGTATGTCCTCCTTTTAAAAGATTCCCAAGAATTTCTTTTTACGTATATATGAGGGTTGAGGGGTGAATATACTCTTCCCTTGACTGACCAACTCAGCGTTTTCTTGCAAATAATATCTCATGTCTATTCCAAACTGTTTTTGAACACGCTCATAAGCTTTCACTAAATGAAAACCTCTAGAATCTGTGTTATGTGCATCAGACGCGATAAAGTGTGCCATATTAGCGTTTATCAGGTCATTAGAGAAATTCATAATTTTCTTTCCAAATTTCCCTGCAATTGAACTTGCGGTTATTTGGGTAAGCGCTCCAGTGATAATAAACTCATAAAGGATATCTGGATTTTCTATGATCTCGCTATTTCGTTCAGGATGAACAATGATAGGTGTGTAGTTTCTTAGACTGAGTTCAAAGAAAATTTCTGCGGCATATGCTGGGACATGATTTGAAGGAAGTTCTATAAGTAAATATTTCAACTCGTGGTGCAATGGAGTGAAAACATCCCGATCAAGGTCCTCAATTAGTTCTTTGTAGATCCGAATCTCTTGTCCGGGCAAGATCTGAAGTGGTATTTTTCTCTGCTGCAGTTCTGTATTTAAGTGAGCCACATGTTCCAATATCGCACTTCTTTCGTTTTCATATCTTCCATTCCGATGATGTGGGGTAGCATACAAATGGGTTATTCCTTCTTCCACAGCGACTTTTGCCATTGCAACGGCCTGTTCTATCGTTTCAGCGCCGTCATCTATACCTGGTAAAACGTGACTATGTATATCAATCATGACAAGTCCCCTAACCCGTTTTCAATCTATAGAACTAGTTTTTTAAAAAACTAGTTCTATTTTCTCAAATTTGGAAATCTAACGTTATATTACCATAGGTACCATATTTTACAACCGTCTTTTTTTGTCGAATATTCATGAATTTTGTTGCTTAATTATTAGTTAGTACCGTAATAGTAATAATACTTTTCTTTTCTCATCTCTTTAGCATTTAAGACTGTGCCTAGAATTTTGGCATTTGCATGCTCCAACAATTCCTTTGCCTTTATAGCAGCTTCAATCTCTGTTTTTCCGCTCGAAATAACAAGAATGACACCGTCCACACGATGAGCCAGCAACTGAGCATCCGTTACGGCCATAATCGGCGGTGTATCAAATAATACATAATCGTACAATGCACTCGCCTCTTCAATTAAATGATCCATAGATTTGGAATCTATTAATTCAGAAGGATTTGGAGGAACGGGTCCGCTTGGCAGTACATCCACATCAGGAATCTTCGTAGAAACAACTGCATCTCGAAGTGTCGTTTGACGAGTCAGAACATTTGTTACTCCATAAATGTTGCTTACTTTAAACGTATAATGAACAGTTGGTTTACGCAGATCTCCATCAATTAACAATACACGCTTTCCTTGTTGAGCTAGTACAATAGCTAAGTTTGCGACAGTCGTTGATTTCCCTTCCCCAGGACCTGACGAAGTAACCATTAACGTCTTAAGCTCTTTATCTACTGATGCAAATTGTATGTTTGTACGAATCGTACGGTATTGTTCAGAAATTGGAGACTTTGAATTAATATGAGTAATTAAACTTCTTTGGGTTAAGTCTTGAATGGTTTTTCTTAACTTGCGATTACGACTCAAGGGTTTCACTTCCCATCCGTTTACTAGCTTTTCTGTTTAATGGAGCCTTTTCATCTTCAACCATTATTTTCGGTATAACTCCCAAAACTGGCAACTGAAGCACGGTTTGAATATCTTCTTCCGTCTTAATCGTGTTGTCCAAGTATTCAAGTAAAAATGCGATCCCCACTCCAGCCATTATTCCAACAACTAGTGCGATGGCAATGTTAAGCAGTGGTTTCGGTTTAATCGGTGATGGATTATCTTTTAGAACAGCTGGAGAGAGAACTTTTACGTTGTCTACGTTCATAATAGTGGGAACTTCTTCGCTGAACGTCTCTGAGATGGCGTTCGCAATTAATACGGCTTGTGCAGGGTCTTCATCTTGTATCGTTAAATTAAAGACTTGAGCGTTTTGTTCACTGTTAACAGTAATCTTACCCATTAATGACTCTGTTGATTGTTGCAGATTATAATTTTCAACCACTTTATCTAAGATGGTAGGACTTTTTATAATGACGCTGTATGTGTTAATAATGTCTACATTTGTTCGTATTTGGTTAGCATCAAGCGTTGGTTGTTGACCTGTTTTCTGATTGACCAGAATTTGAGTAGATGCTTGATACACCGGGGTTAGAATGAAATATGAGATAATGCCACTTACTGCAACAGCTACTGCTGCTATTAGAGAAATGAGCATGATCCGTTTTCGCAGAGTATGGGCAATATCCTTTAGTGAAATCGTTTCTTCCATAAGTGCCTCCATCTATGTATTAATAGTTTTTTAATTTCGCTGTATTATAGCACATTTATTTGTAAATTTAGGGATTATATTATAAAACTTTGTAAAACCTGGTTGAAACATAACATTATAGTAACATAATTATTTCATTCTGTAATTTAAATATAAATTTAGATTATTCAATCAAACAAGCACATGGTATACTCCTTTTAGTGTCATTTATTTTAATAAGAAAGAAGAGATTTTATAAATGAAGAAATTCTTGATGATTTTGGGGATTATAGTAGGACTATTTGTTATTAGTATCGGCGGGTATGCGTATTATCTTTATGACTCTACGAAAGATGCTGTAAATGAAATGCACGAAAAAGTAGAAACCGATCAACCAAAACCAACTGTGACTGGTAACGAAGAAGATCTAAAGCCGATCTCCATCATGCTTTTAGGCGTTGATGAGCGAGAAGGTGACAGTGGACGTTCAGATACGATGATGGTTATTGCTGTTAATCCAAAAGAAGACAAAATGCTCATGTTTAACATTCCACGTGACACCCGTACTGAGATAATTGGTAAAGGGATCGACGATAAAATTAATCATGCTTATGCGTTCGGTGGAACACAGATGGCGATGGATACAGTCGAGAACTTTCTGGATACATCTATCGATTATTATGTAAAAGTAAATATGGAATCCTTTCGAGACGTTGTGAACGCTGTTGGCGGCGTTGAAGTGAATAACCCCTTTGCTTTTTCAGACGGTGGATATTCATTCCCCAAGGGTTATCAAGAACTTAACGGAAAAGAAGCATTAGCCTATTCAAGAATGAGATACCAAGATCCTAAAGGCGATTTAGGTCGTAACGATCGTCAGCGACAAGTGATTACATCCATTATTGATAAAGGCGCACGTGTTTCATCCATAACTAAATTTGATAACATCATTGATATCTTAAGCGAAAATGTGAAGACAAACATGACATTCCAGGAAATGAAAGATATTCAAAAGAACTACAAAAACGCGCGCCACAATATACAATCCACAGAAATTAAGAGTTCAGGTAAGATGATCAGCGGTACTTACTTTGGAATCGTTGACGATACAGAAAAAGAAAGAGTTCAAAATCTATTAAAAGAATATTTGAAATAATAGGTAATTGGAACCAGGTCTTGTAAAGGCCTGGTTTTTTGTTATACTTTTCTAAAGTAATAATCCTGTGTCATATCTTGTTGAAACTTGTATAAAAAAAGGTGAATTTTAGAATTTATATTTTCCTGCCAAAATGATAATTTTTTAACTATTTCGACAAAAACTCTCATTTTACACCCATTACCATTTTTACAGGGATATGATACCATGATAATAGTAGGATAAAATGAGGAGGAACCGCTTTGTCTACAATATCGGTGTTAATGGTTGAACCATCTAAACGACCGTCCATTGTCTCAATTGATAATGATCTTAAAGAGTTCGAAACCATCGTAAACGGTCCACTTGACTTGCAGCCTTTTTACCGCTCTCCATTTAAGATTGTGTGTAATGTCGATAACGGCTATGAACTTACATATGGAAAGAAAAAACCACGTGACAGCTTTTTTATCGTTAAACACGATGGTCAATTTCAAAGCATTGATCGCACGGAAGCAGAAGAAGTGCGAGATTATCTTAAAGAAAAAATGAAAAAATGGAAGTAATAAAAAGTCAGCATAGAAGCTGGCTTTTTTTATTTAACATAAATGAAAATGTGGTAGGGCTTGTCGATAAATAGTGTTGAGGGGGAAAAAGAATGACGAATAAAGAAAAAGAACTCACACACCATTTGGCTGAAAGGTTTGAAGTTGCATTTAACCAGATTCATGGTGTGTTAAAGCGCATGAATCCGCATGAATATAATGATGCATTTATGAAGCTGTTAACCGAAACTAGTCAGAAACACCGTTATATTCAGAACTTCTTTTACGAATTAAGACAATTTGCCAAGCTGCGAAATGCATTGGTTCACGAAAAACTCAAAGTAAAAACGTATATCGCTACACCGAGCGAAGATGCTGTTAAACTGATCGAGAAAATTGCTGGCCTATTAATTAAGCCGCCATCAGTTACAAACATTGCAAGTAAGTCTGTTACTACGATTGACCTTACTACAACCATTGAAGAGGTTATTCAACTCATGCATCAGTCTTCCTATAACCAGCTTCCCGTTTATGAAAATGGTGTATTCGTATTTCTCCTTACAGAAGATGGACTAACGAGCTGGCTTGCTTCTTCTATTCATAACGAAACGATTACCTTAACTGGACATACCGCATGTAACATTCAAAATTATGAAAAAGAGCACAACGTGGCATTCGTCGGCAGAAATATAGATATCTTTGAGCTAGAGGATATGTACGAAGAAGCTTTTCAAAATCATAAGAAACTTGAAGCGGTCATCGTAACAGAAACAGGTTCACCACTTGAAAAGCCACTTGGTATTATTACAGCATGGGATCTAATAGAAATTGATTTAATCGGTGAAAAATCGAAATGAAAAATATCGACAAAGCGATGCAGCAAGCAAAGACAAGTATTGAAGCAGAAGGTTTAAGAATATTACCGAAATATGATGAATTAGTGAGAGCAAAGCTCATGAACCAGATTACGGATGAAGAATTCAACCAATTAGTAATGGAAGCGATTAGGAGTAATAAAGATGAGAGATAAGATAACATCATCCGATCTAATGGCCTATTTAATGTTCGCGACTGGTTTTCTAGGAACTTTCCTTACCATCTATCATATAGTCACAAGAGAATGGGAATTCGTATGGATGCATAGCACGACTGCAGCCCTCGCATTCATCGTCATACTCTTTATGGATAAAGATAGAAAGCGCAAGGAGAATTGCAAAATGCCCCGTGATTCATAGACTTTCAAAGCTCACTAGAGAGAAACATCTTTAGAGAGCTTTTTTGTTTTGCACGTGTGAATGTCCGATTCACTAAACATCTAGCCAATTGTATCGCGGTTTCGAGCTATATTGAGCATGCTCTCTTCTTTTTTCTGCACTTAACATTGCCGTTAATGTCCCATAAAAGTATTGGACGAACGTTGTTTTGATATTGCGATGTTTGTAATAAAAGACTGTTGTTTTGAATGCTTCGATCACAATCGTTGTCATATGTTCTAGAGGTGTATTGAAGTTGAACTTCTTATAAGCCAAAAGTGCTTTTTGCCAGAAGGTGTAGATTTCATTCGCTCCATCAAAGAATGGTTTTACTGTATGTATAAAGATGTTCGGCACAGTATTCGGTACGAAGGTGTAATCAAGGTCTTTTGATGAATATAGATTATCATAGTGTAATGTATGAACCTCTTTTTCCTGACGTATGTTTAGATCTTTATTTTTAAGATTTATAAAGAGCTTTTCAGTTTCCTCAGTCAATTGTTCCCCTTCTCCCTTACTGCCACAAGCGGTTTCCTGATTATCACATTGTGTCATTTGCGTATCACACGGTAAATCAAATGGTTGAAAAACAAAAATATTATGACTGAATCCTCCACTTGATCGATACGTTTTATACGTTTTCAACATTCCTGCATTCTTCGCTTTTCGCAGCATTCGTACGAAGGTAGCTCGTGAAATTCCTCCTTGTTTGGCAGAGCAAGCGGATACAAGCGTCGCGATTTTCGCATTCGCCACCCCTGGCACTACCACACAGTACTGACTTAAAACTTCGAATGCGATAAATTCTGAATGCGTAAATAAATCAGGGTGCCTTTGCAAAAACACCTCTTTATGTCTGTTAAACTCAGCCACACTATGAAATTTACTCAACTGTTTGAACTGATAAATATTCCCTGCTCTCATCTTTTCTTCCCCCTTTTCATTGACTCATCCTATAAATGTCTGGAAGCAGTGAAAAGGAGCCATCGGAGAAATTTTTTTAATTAAAGCATGCCACGATGTTTATTCCAATGTGAGATGGGAAGAAAAGAGTTATGAAACAATAATAAGGAGTGATTCATTACATGTCTAATCAAAGTCATCCAACAGGTCAACCCGCACAGCATCAAAACCAACAGCCAGGTGTAGAATCAGAAATGACACCGAAACCCCAATCAGAAAGTCCAAGATATAAAGGAAGCGGAAAATTAAAAGGTAAATCGACGCTGATCACAGGTGGTGACAGCGGAATCGGAAAAGCCGCTGCTATCGCGTTTGCAAAAGAAGGGGCAAATGTCGCCATCGTTTATTTAGAAGAGACTGGTGACGCAGAAGAAACGAAGAGTCAGATCGAACAAGAAGGTGTAAAGTGCTTGCTGATTCGAGGCGATATTGGAGATGCGTCGTTCTGTGAGCAAACGGTTCGAGACGTTGTCGGTTCGTTTGGCGGACTGGACGTTCTGGTGAATAACGCAGCCGAACAACATCCACAGCAGAACTTTGAGGATATTACAGCCGAACAACTGGAGAAAACGTTCCGTACGAATATTTTCAGCATGTTCCATTTAACAAAGGCTGCACTTCCCCATTTGAAGCAAGGAAGCAGCATCATCAATACAGCATCAATCACGGCATATCAAGGACATCCAGAGTTGATCGATTACGCTTCTACAAAAGGAGCGATTGTTTCGTTTACGAGATCGTTGTCAAATAATCTTGTGAAGAAAGGAATTCGTGTAAACGGAATCGCACCAGGCCCGATCTGGACACCGCTCATTCCTTCTACGTTTTCAGCGGATAAAGTTGAGCAGTTCGGTAAAGATACTCCGATGGGTCGCCCAGGACAGCCGGAAGAACTTGCCCCAGCATATGTGTATTTAGCAAGTGAGGATTCTTCTTATGTATCAGGGCAGATGATTCATATTAATGGTGGTAAGGTTGTTAACGGATAAGTATCAAAAATCTTGTAGAAATAAAGTTTGCAGAACTCGATCTGCAAACTTTTTCTGCGAGCTAAAGTTAGTAGTGGTGGGAAACACGTGGCATTTTAAGAGAAAACAACCTCAAAAGAAATAGATATACAATATGTAAGAACAAGTACCGTAATATAACATCTATAATTAAAATTAATAGTTACAAAGAACTACATCATTCATTCATCAACTTTTTTACAGGTACAAAGGATCTAGTCTTGTTCTTATAAAATGAATTCTTAATAACTATTTAGACGAACCACAAATACGTCGATATTCATATTAAAATTACGTCTATTGTCGGGGTGCAATTTGCTTATGATTAAGATGAAATACCATAGAATGATGTTCAAGTACTTTTTAGTTCTTTATAAGAGTTCTATCGATCACGAATTAAAAGCAACGTTGTTAAACAAAATAGATTATCACGAAAAACGGATACAATACATACTCACGAAGGTCGCAAAATGATTATGTAGAAGGCATTTTCATAATTCATTTTACTGTAACTTAAACCTAATTTTTCACCAAGCATGTTAAACTTATGTTTAATAAACATTAATGTAATTGTTGATTAAAGAAAAAAGCCCATACTTAATGAAAGTATCGGCTGACATTATATGATATGGTCAATTGTAGGGTTAAACTCTTTATATTGATACTTCATGATCTTAGAAGTGTTCCAGCGTTTCTCCATAAGAGTCAGCTTCTTCTTGACATAATCAAATGGTGCTCTTCCCTGGAATTCGTCGCCTAAATAGATTTCACATTCATTGTTTCCTTTGTACACGATCTTCAATACGTGGCCGTTGAGATGACAAACATACAAACCATTTCCTAATCGGATCACGTCTAAACTCCTTCCTTTTCAGAACGCTTCCAAGCTTCATATGCCAAAAATCCCCGAATGTCTTCTTGGTGTATGCCCATCTCCTTTGCTTGTGAGACGAGTTCAACCCATTCAGCATCAAGTGAATCCACTTGACTATATAGTAATTTTTCCACGGGAACCTCCAGTGCTTTAGCTATTTTCTGAATCATATTCGCAGATGGGTTTGTCTCATGATTCTCGATGCTGCTCAAATAACTTTTTGAGATCCCTGCAATCGAGGCAAGTTTTGATAAGCTTATATATTTTTTTAAACGGTATTTTTTAATTTGTTTTCCTATTTTTTTGTTCACAGTTAACAACTTCCTTTGCTATAAAACCTCCTCTTTGTACAGGACAGCTTTTACGATATAGCGATGCGTTGGATTTTTCATTGGATGACACGTGATTAACGTAAGAATGCTTTCGTTCTTGTTGTTTTTGAGAACGGAAAGATCAGTAGGTAGAACGAGCAGCTTTTCCGTAATTTTGTAAGTTAGGATTTTTTGAGTGGTTTCAACTTGAATCAGGTCACCAGACTCAACTTCTGGTAGACGGTTAAATTGTTTTCCGTACGTATAACTTCTATGGGCCGCAATGGCTGCGTTCCCTGTTTCACCTATTGGCGCTGTACCGTTCATGTGTCCTGCTGCCACTTTTAAATTTTGCATTGACGCGCCTTCCATGATTGGAATGGTTAAGTCGATTTTATTGATGGTCATTTTACCGATAATAGAGCTTTTAACTTTGTCTTGTTTTTCATCATTCTTAGGACGTTTCTTTTCTGAGAAAACATCATCGAGCTGCTGTGAACTTTGTTGAATGAGGGAATCTGCCGAAGCAGATTCCCAGTTCTCCAACAGTTGTTTTTCTTGATACGAGTAGTACATACTCTTGGCTTTTGGGTACGACATAGTCGTAATCCCTATAATAATCAATAAGTATGCAAGCCACTTCATCACTTACCCTCTTCTAAACGGGTTCGTTAACATAGATTTTTTAATCAGTAATAATACTAAGCCAGCCACTGACATGAACACCCCTGATAGAATTAAGAACATCGGATTCTCTTCACCCGTTTGTGGAAGCGATCCTGTGTCGTTCGTTGGCGGGCTAGTCGGTGTGCCGTTTTCGTTTTGTGGAGGTGTGCTGCTTCCTGGTGGGTTATTGCCGTCGTCTTCTCCTGGATCTCCTCCATTAGTAGGTGGGTCTTCTCCCTCACCTTGAACTTGGATTTCAAAAGATGTGGTTAATCCTTGAAACTCATTTCCCGCTTCACCAGGTAACCCTATTGAAAATGTTAGTGGATGATTGGTGCTGGCTGGCAAGACTTTTGGTGCAATGTTTAAATCCTTTAATCTGCCTTTAAATAATTCTGTATTTTCGTGTTTTACGGTTACATTGAGTTCGTTAAAAAGCTTTTCACCTGACTTGAACATCGATTTTACCGTGTATTTCACAATCTGGTTTCCTGTGTTTTTGACAGTTAGTATATGGTCCTCTACATAACCAGGACGCATATTTTCCATATGAAATTCGGAAGGTGTTAGTTCAAGTCCATAACTGCTATTACTAAAAGAATAAATTTTTTCAGATTGTAAAGAGAGGATTCCAATTATCAATACGGAGATGATTCCAACTATCATCCGTTGAATCTTCTTCCTTTTATACATAGAACTACACCTCCACTCCCAAATAGTTATGATCAATACATACATTTCTATTACGCATCTTTTTGAGCGTCTTCTTTACTCTCAGTGGCAGGTGGTTCTACCGTTTGAGTGGTGGGAGCAGCAGGTTGATTGTTTTCTGTATTGGTTGTTTGATTGGTTGTTGCTGGGCTTTCAACGGGTGGTGTGGGTGTTGACTCTGCTGGTGGTGCGGGAGTGTTTGTTTCTGGCTGCGTTTGTTCAGGTGCTGCTGGTTGTTCAGGTGTTGCTGGTTGTTCAGTCTGTACCGGTTCTTCTTTTTTCACTTCTGGTTGCTGCTTTTCTTCATTCTTTTGGTCTTCAGTTTTGTTTTCTTCAACTTTTTCTTCTTGCGGCAGTTCAACTGGCTTAATCATTTTTGCTGAATCAAGCGGAATCACAATCTCTTCATCCACATAACCCTGAAAACCGAATAGATGGTATTTAATTTCTGTAGATTCACACGAAGGCAGATAATCTGTATCCTTTGTCGCACTTACGATCGATTGACCAGGTTTTAGAACTTTTGATTTTGAATGATTACTTTGGCTGTCACTCAAAAGATCTAGCTTAATTGGTATATCGATGTTAGAGATGTTCGTGATCTTCAGACTGCTTTGCACTTGACAGTTCTCCAGATACTTGACCTTGCCTAGATCAATTTTCAATAGATCGGCAGTCATAGCGTTCGTAATTCTGCCTTCTGCATAAGATTGTGTGGTAAACCAAGCAAACGTATCATACTT
Source organism: Fictibacillus sp. UD (assembly GCF_043558025.1). NCBI lineage: Bacteria > Bacillati > Bacillota > Bacilli > Caryophanales > Fictibacillaceae > Fictibacillus > Fictibacillus sp. UD. Next base: position 227,984 of record NZ_JARUHH010000006.1, on the reverse strand, counting down.
CGAACCCATGCAGAGTAAGCAATAGCTCATGATAATCAAAGAAATAATTATATGTCTTTTCTTCTTTCGTTTTCTGGCCTGTTCCAAAATAGCACCTCCTGCTTTAAAACAATTACTGATCTGAAGCTATATGAAAGGCAGCCGACAAAATCGACTGCCCGCTTTTTATAACTATTTAGCTTCTGCTGCAGGTTCCATTTCTGTACCAGCTGCTGGACCAAACTCAGCACCATCATCTGTTTGCTTCGCTTCTACTTTAAACTCTGCATCATAGTGAGCACCTTGATATTCATTGCCCGCACTATCGAGAAGTTTTACAAAGAACATGATTTCAATATTTTGGTTATCTTTAAGTTTCCAGAACTTCCCTTCTCCAAAATGGATTGTCTTTTCATGGTTAGCAGCTTGTGCTTTCATTGCGCTTGCTTCATCCGCTGATAACAAGCCGCCCTCTACTTCATAACTTGCAGCTGTTCTTGACTTTCCATTTGGTACAACTGGGTTTGTTTCACCTTTATCAAAACCTTTTTGGAACGCGATTGCCATATCTTTTAAAACCGTTTCGTTCGGTCTTTCTGCATATTTAACCGCCAGGTAGCCAACTTTATATTTCCTAACTGACGCCTTATCTACTGAATGTGTGTAGGAAGCTCTTAGGGTTTGATCCAAGCTGCCTGTGTTATCTATTTTTTTGAAATCACTTACTAGCATTTGAGAAGGAGCAAAATTTGTATGTTTAAATAACTCTGTATCCATGCCAAGTGTTAATGTCCCGTTATCGATTGTCCCATTAGCCGTTTTTACATCTGTAAACCAAGAGTATGTTCCAAATCCTGCAGATACTACCAATGCTCCAGCTAGTGCTGTTCCTAAAAATGCTTTCTTTGCTACTCTCATTATTATTGCCTCCAATAAATTAGTTTTTATTTTTTCTCTCATCCAAGCTATGTAACACTCCCCTATCAACTAACTGAATAGCCCCACCTCCTAAAATGAATAAAGTATTTTATAAAGCTTTAGCTTTTTCTTTTCTCAGTAAAAATTTTGAAATCAAATCATAGATTTCTAAAAGTAAATATCCTAGTAGCGGTACTAATATAAGAAGTGTTATTCCAACCGGACTGCTTACAAACTTAGAAACATAACCAGCCTTTGGAATGGTGAAGACGTGCGTTCCTACTACATCATCTGGAGTAACAATCTCATCATCATTTACGTTGTTGTTATCCCCTTTTGTAACGAACCCTCGTTCAGTCTGCTCTACTACTCTATGAGTAATTAATTTACGATCTCCCTCTTTAAATGTAATTACATCATTTACAGCAATTTCAGATGCTGGTTTGTTTTTTACAAAGACCATATCGCCGGCTGAAAAGGATGGCTGCATACTATTTGAAAGAACCGTAAAAGGTTTGTAGCCAAAAAATGAAGGAATCTCATCTGGATTTTTACTAGCTTGATAGGTGATATATAAAAGAAAACAAATACTGAGCAGAATACAGAACACGATTGTGCTTGATATGACTTTCAAAATCGTTTTGTTCATTCCAACACATCCTTTGTTCGTTATAAAGCACTTTCTGATTAACAATTTACACTACCACCTAAAACCTGTCAACTAATATTAAGAACAAATTGTTCTTAATTTTGTCGACAAAATCCTACAAAATACATTCAATTTATCTTCTTACACTTAATAAATGATAAAAAAAGAATCCAAAATTTTTTAAATTTCAACGAAAGTCAATAGACGGAGTTCTATATACCGTACAGTTTTACTTTTCTATTAAATTGTTTAATTTAGCTTTACAAAAGTTTACTATTTTCGTATGATTCTAATTATAGAACTGTTTGTTCTATTTATCGAACTTACATAAGGAGATGATGTTCAGTTACTTTTATAGCTTTTCGGTTGTCTAAAACAATGAAAAATCAGGAGGAGAAGAAATGGGAAAATGGAGTAAAAAGCTCGGCACTTCTTTAATGCTGACGGGGATTTCTATGAGTTTACTAGCACCATCTGCTTTCACAACGAGTAAAGCAATGCCATTGGAAAAATCCTATTCAAAAACATCCGCCATCTTAGAATCCGCACCTATTGATATGCACTTAGTAGATCAAGATCGTCTAGCAAAAGCGCTTAAAGAACAAGGAATTATTGCTAAAAATGCTACAAAAACCCAAACTGAAAAAGCTGTTAAAAAGTACATTGAACTCAAAAGCAAAAAGGGACCAGCTGTATCTACCGAAACAAAAGAGAAGCATGCAAAAGATATTTCCAAACAATCAAAAGAATTTTTGAGCAACCAAAAAGAAAAGCTTTCTAAAAAGTTAAACAACACGCAAACTTTAACGTCTGGAAGCGGATTTATGAATGTAGATCCTGCAAAGGCAGCGAGGTATAAAGGTGGAGTTCGCGAAGATAAAGTACTCGTGCTTTTAGCCGAGTTCTCTGACTTTAAACATAATAATATTGATCAAGATCCTGGTTACATGTACTCTGAAGACTTTAATCGTGAACACTATGAGAAAATGTTGTTCGGCGATGAAGACTTTGAGTTGTTCGATGGCTCTAAAGTAAAAACTTTTAAGCAATATTATGAAGAACAATCTGGAGGAAGCTACACGGTTGACGGCCACGTTACGGAATGGCTGACAGTCCCTGGAACAGCTAAAGAGTATGGGGATGACAATCCAGCAGGTGGACACGATAACTTAACACCTAAAGGCCCTCGCGATTTTGTAAAAGATGCTCTTAACGCAGCTGCAGCTAGCGGCGTAAATCTAGCAGACTTTGATGAACTAGATATCTATGATCTTGATGGTGACGGGAATATGAACGAGCCAGACGGATTGGTAGATCATTTAATGGTTATTCATGCAGGTGTAGGCCAAGAAGCGGGTGGTGGCCGCTTAAAAGATGACGCAATTTGGTCTCATCGCTGGGTTGTTGGAAACGCTCCATACCGAGTTCCTGGTACTACAGCGAAGGTACCTTATTGGGGCGGACAAATGGCTGCATTTGATTACACGATTGAACCAGAAGATGGAGCAGTCGGCGTATTTGCTCATGAATTCGGACATGATCTAGGTCTACCAGATGAGTACGACACGATATACTCTGGTGACGGTGAACCTGTTGCTTCTTGGTCCATCATGAGCGGCGGAAGCTGGAATGGAAAAATTGCAGGTACTGAGCCAACAAGTTTCTCACCTCAAAACAAGGAGTATTTCCAAAAGGTGATGGGTGGAAACTGGGCTAATATCACGGAGATCGATTTAAAGGATCTTAACTCTTCCGGAAAATTAGTGAAAATTGATCAGTCCGTAACGAAGTCTAAGAATCCAGGAATTGTAAAAGTGAATTTACCAGACAAACCGGTAAAAGGAATTGAACCTGCATTTGGTAGCAAATATTATTACAGTACTAAGGGTGATGGGATTCACACAACGATGAAGACACCTCAGTTCGATTTGACCAACGCGACTTCGGCTTCTTTTGACTATAAAGCTTATTATGACGTAGAATTTGATTACGATTACTTCTATATCAAAGCTGTTAAAGAAGACGGTACAAAAGTTGTATTAGATACAATTGGTGATGATGACACTGATGGAGACGCAAGAGCAGAGTCATCTAAAGGCGAATGGGTGGATCGCTCACATGATCTATCAGACTTTATAGGACAAAAAATTTCTTTAGAATTTGAGTATGTAACAGATGGCGGCTTAGCTTTAGATGGAGTTGCTATTGATAATCTCTCCTTAAAAGTAGATGGACAAGAAGTCTATTCTGATGGCGCTGAAGGAACACCATCTCTTACTTTAGATGGTGCAGTAGTAACGGATGGTATCTCTTATGCGAAACACTACTACTACATCGAGTGGAGAAATACTGCAGGATCAGATATGGCACTTCAATCAAGCCGTGGCGTTAAATACAACACGGGAATGGTTGTATGGTATGGTGATGATAGCTTTGGCGACAACTGGACAGGTATTCACCCTGGTGAAGGATTTATCGGCGTAGTTGACTCACACCCTAAAGCAATTGTAGGTACGAAGGATGGTAAGCCAACGGTTGAAGATTCTACTCGTTATCAAATTGCGGATGCAGCATTCTCATTTGATAAAACACCGAGCTGGTATATCAATTCGCCAAGCCGCGGAATCTTTGATTACAAATCTCAAAACGGAGTACCAGTATTCAACGACTCTGTAACGTATATTGATAACAAAGACTACAACGGCGCGTTAGAAGATGGCAAAATTGATGACGCAGGTAAGATTCTACCGAAGTATGGCCTAAAGTTTACAATCTTAGGAGAAGCATCAGACAACTCTGCTGGATTAATAAAGATCAGTAAGTAATTGGGATGAGAAAGACCTTCGTTCATCTGAACGAAGGTCTTTTTGTATGTTGCGATTTTGAGAGTGATAGATTGGTAATTCGCTGATTTGTATACAGTTGATTGCACAAAAATAAACTAGCTATTGAGGTATCTGCATTATCCCTGCAGTATACCGTCCAACAGCTAGCTAATAATTGTGAACACTTTCATTGTGACTAGTAGTTAACCTTAAAACAGTTCGCTTCATTCCTATACTCTCTTAAAAGGGTTTTGTAGAATCGACTTTTTTACAAGCAATAATGCGAGACCAGCCATCGAGATAAATAATCCAGACAAAATAATGAAAATTGGATTGTCTTCCCCTGTTTGCGGAAGAGTGCCCGTGTTTTTTTCAGGCGGATTGGTGCTGTCATTGCCAGGTGGAGTGCTATCATTATCTTCTTCATCAGGTTTTTCCGTATCTGGCGGTGGTGGTTCGTTCTTTCCTTCTGCATAGAGAATCAATTCAACTTCCGTATTTAATCCTTGAAACTCGTTTCCAGATATATATGGAAATTCAACCGTTACGGTTAATTTTTCTTCTGAAAAAGCAGCTAAAGGACGTGGATCAAGTCCTTTGAAGTCTTTTAGATCACCTTGGTAAACCATACCTGACTTATCTTCTATTTTGAGTTGAAATTGATTATAAAGTTTCTCGGATCCCGACTTCATCTTGGATTGAATGTTATAAGAAAAGTCCTGATTACCATTGTTCTGAATCGTTAGTTCACGAGGTGCCCAATCACCAGGTTTAAAGTTATCAATATCAAAAAGTACTTTTTCTGGTAGAGTATCTATTTTGATTTCTGGTGTGCTGGTGTCTGCACCGGTGCTGCCGATCGGGATGAAGAAGGTGGCAATAAGGATAATGCAGCTATAGATTAGAATCAACTTAAATTTGTTTGAGTTAAGTTTCATAGATTCACCTCTCAATCTTTATCATAGAGGTACTTTTTATCAAAAAAAGGTGGGAGTAATGCGTTCCCACCTCTCTGTAATAAACTTTAGTTATCTTAATTCGCCATCAGTTTGATTTGCTGTAAACTCCCACTTAAGTTTTAATGTATCGCCTTGGAAGACATTTTGATCTTGTTTGTTATCAACGAATTCCATATACACTCCAAGCCAATCGCTAGTACCTGTAGCTAAGCCCTCTGTTCCCCATCTATCATCCCCAAAGATCTTATCGAATTTTTCTTCTACAGCCTTTGGAGACATAGATTGCAATTCCGCTAACGTAGTATCCCAAACAACGAGTCCTTTTGCCGGATTACCAATTGGAGTTTTATCCCAGTTAAGCATGAAATGTACTTTAATATGTTCACCTAAATCTGCACCGTTGTTGTCTCCCTTAGCATCTTTGATAGTGTATGAAGTATTCATTACTACATTTTTGATGTTTAAGGTCCCTTTATTTTGAAGTTCAAATTCTCGATACATTGAATCTCCTGGTTTAAGATTATCAAGATCAAATATTTTAGTTGGATTTGCAGCTAAATCAAGTGTCCCAGCCGCAAAAGTATTGTTCGTTGTTGCTGTATCACTAAAGTACGCATAAGTTCCCCCACCAACTAACGACAAACCTAGTGCTGCTGAAGCTACCCCAAGACCTAATTTCTTCTTTAAACTCATATCAAACTTCCTCCCTTTCACCCTTTTTTGGGTATGTACATTTTTATATTGAATCCGTAAAGATTTAGTATCATTACGGAGTTTCAATCACAACATTAATTGGAAGTCGTAGTTGTTTCTTTCGCTACTTCAACCTCTTTAATTGCTTTCCAGATTGTAACTGCAGAGTATAGAAGTAGTAGAACACCTGGTAAGATCAGCAGTAAAGCAGAACCCATTGGCGATTGCGCAGCATTTAGAAGGTAACCGATATAAGGAATTGTAAAACCGTTATGCACTCCTACGACATTAGCTGCTAGGACTGGCTGTAAATCAGCCGCATCATTGTTGTCGCCTTTTGTAATATATTGTGTGCTTTCACCAGTTCCTCTGACTTCATGCACTCGGTGAGTAATTAACTTTGTCTCAGATTCTTTAAATGTAATGACATCACCCTTTTGAAAACGTGTTAGATCTTCACCTGGTTTTATTGCGATGACTGATCCAGTTTGTATACCAGGTTCCATTGATCCAGAAAGAACTGTTTTTAGCTGATAACCCATTACAGTAGGTTCTCCACCTGAAGCTTTTGAGGAAATCACAACAAAAGCAGTAGAAATTAACGTGAGAAACAATATTGTAGTGACAATGTTGCTAATCCATCTTTTCACCATTATCATTTTCATTCCAAATCATCCTTTTGCGTTTCATTTTGTTCTATAGGCTGAGGATTTGAAGTAGTTTCGGTTACTTCCGTTATTGGTGTATTTGAAGTTTCTTGTGTGTTTGGATCAGTTGTCGTGGTGTTTTCTGGATTTTCCTCTTCTTTTACTTCACTCGTTTGAGATGAAGGAGCCTGTTCTGTGGCTTCTGGTGCTGTCTCCGGTGTAACAGGTTCAATTTGCTGCTGCTGTTCTTGCTCTGGGGTTTTATTAACCTCTTCTACTTTTTCAGGACTGTTTTTATTTTCTTTTGCTTCTTCAACCGCCTTTGAATCTGTGCAATTCAGATTTATTTCATCACTCCAAAGCTCGCCTTGACCTGGATGACCTGTTCTTTGATATGCTTTAAATTTATAATTTCCGTTTTTATTTGAGGAATAAGATAGGTTAAAGCTTTCTCCTGTTTTTAATGCTTTAACTTCTCCACCACTGATCTTCATTCCATCTTTTGGGTTTCCCTTTTCAGCCCACCATACTTCGTAATTGACCGAACCTTGCATATCCCTGTCTCCTCCATTTTTAATGGTGGTGACAACGGGTATACATTGGCCTTTATTCACAGTTTGTTGTTTTGCTATAAAAGATAGTGAGCTTTGATCCCACCAAATTCCTACCTTAATTTCTCCATTCACATTCTTAGTATCATTAAAATACGCAGCCGTGTTTCCTGTTAGGTATAAAATTGAGAAAGCAAAAGTATAAAAGATAAGACCGATTTTGAGACTAAAAACATAAACCCAGTTTTTATCTCTAAATTTGCGTAGACGTTTCACTCTAATGTGGATTCCCTCCTTTTTCATAAGGATCAGGATACAAATTTGTTCTATTTAAAGAACACTTACACCGTTATTATAGAACGATTTTACTAGGTTAAAAACCTTTATTTAAAACGATTTTGTTCTATTTATCGTATAATTGTACTAAGTATCTTTAATTTTCTTCCATTTACATACAATATTGTATTTTATTAAATATAAGTTGTTCATTATTAAGAACTTATTTTTGGAATGTTATTACTTTGGAGATATCAATCGAGGAAACTTTAACCTTATGAAACCAATAGCTTGATAGCAACTTACCTAACATCTGATTAATGGAACTATAAATTCGCATGGTATTTTCAGTGTTGAATTTTGATTCTTTATTACAATATATTTACGATTTAGGTGAACCCTATCATAAAAGTGAAATGGGCATCGATTGGTATTATGACAAAGAAACCAATCAACTGATGAGGGGATATGGAGTAGAAGTATTAGGTAATGTAAGAGATCTATAAGATAAATATTTCTTTACAGTTAATATTTTCCATAATATGATTACATTAGATTGTTTTAAAGGAGCGCGGTCGATGTATATTATTCCAACCGGCAGTTCAATTCAAAGTGATTATGATTTTAATAATCACCGTTATTTGATGGTGAAAGTGGACGTGGTTTGTTCGAAAGAAAAGATGACCGTTGACTCAGGGTATATCGATGATTTTAATGAAAAATTAGTTGTTGTGAATGGAAAAGCATTCATCAGAAATTCACACCTGTTTGTCTCAAAAACATAAATGTTATAGCTTTAATGGGTAGCTGTGGATAGCTACCTTTTTTATTTGGAACTTTTTTTTATAATTATCGTATTACATTCAAAACCTTCAAGGAGATAAAAACATGTCTGAATTGAATGTATTACTCGAACAATACTTTTTTATCTCTACGCTTCTATTACTTTTCTTAACTATTTATCAGCTGCCTGCTGTTACTTCTTATGTTGGCAAGAAAACTTTGTGTTCTTGTCAATGTATTAAAGTAACTACAAATATCGTAATAAAACTACGCAGCCGTGTTTTACATATAAGAATTTTCATTTTTACCCTTCGAAAGCTTAAGATTAAATACTCATCGAACAATGATCTTGAAGATTGTTCACTCCTTCTCTAACGAATAAAAAAGAGGAGGAGACGAGATTTTGAGTATTTTTGAGTTCATTGTATTTCCTTTCAGTCAGTTATTACATGTTGTTGCAGATTTATTTAATGGCAGTTATGGATTAGCAGTAATCACCATCACATTGGGTTTACGGATCATTTTATTTCCACTGTTTATTAAGCAAGCTAAACAACAAAAAGAAACCAACCATAAACTTGAGCTGATTAAGCCAGAGTTAGAAGGCTTAAAAGAGAAATATAGAGATAGGAAAAAACCTGAGGAAATAAAGAAGCATCAAGAGGAAATGGTTCAACTTTATGGGAAGTATAAGATCAATCCTTTTTCTACCGGGTGCCTTCCTATGCTTATCCAGCTACCAATTGTGATGGGAATGTATTGGGCGGTTATCGAGTTAGCTAAAGTTTCAAATCATTACTTTTTAATGTTTAATTTTACTGAGACAAGTATCGTTTTAGCTTTGATAGCTGGGTTTATCTACTATTTTCAGGGTAAGAGTAGTCAGTTTACGACCAGTACAAGTAGTCCAATTAACATGAAATGGATGATGCTTATATCCCCCATTGTTATCTTTATGGTGTCTATTAGCAGTCCTGCCATTCTGCCTTTTTACTGGTCAGTGAATGGAGTGCTTCTGATTGTTCAGAACATCATAATTAAGAGTATGGTTTGAGTGAAAGATGGTTAATAGTTCAGCTCTCCTTCTCTTTGAAGGAGGGCTATATTTTACGGTAGTGTTCTTATCATTGTTATACATCCGTGCACGATTACATGTTTTTCACGTAGTTGAATTAATTTCACGCGCGGTTGAGCCTAAGTTGCCCGCACTTCGAGCTTAGTTGCGCACAGGTTGCTGCTGTTCTCACGCAGTTAAGTACTAATTTTGACTTTCATAATAAAAAACCTATAAAAAAAGAGCTGAAAACCTCACTAAGAGGCACAGCTCCTCACTATTATGCTATTTTACCGTCACTTCGATTGGCTCAGAGACCAAATTCCATTCTTCGCCCAACATTTCAAACGTATGTTTAACAAAAACTTGTGCTTTACCTGGTGCAACAGCTTCAATTGTGTTCCCATTTACGCGCACTACTCCATTATTATCTGCCACGAACAACTCAGTCTCAATATTTTCGCGCTGATCCACACGATAACTCACTTTCGCCTTCGCATTCACCGTATGTGTTTTCCCTACATTCAGATTAAGCTTCTTTAAAGGTGTTTCCAACTGAATCGGTGATGCTGTCAGCCATTGTGTATAGTCTGTGATCGGTCCAATCAACCCTTGCTTCAGCTTGTCCACGAATGGTGCTTCTGCTCGGAACGTCCAGTGCATGCTCATCTGTCCACGCTGACGCATGTACTTAATGAACTCTGCATATACCGTTCCATAGCTAGCATTCAACGTCACATCATTCCTTGTTCCATAGTCCACCATCTTTTTGGCGTTCTTTAGTTTTGCATCTAACGTTTTTGGCTCAGCAGCTGAAAACAAATACCCAATCGGCAGCTCTGGCGCTATCTCGTTCATCAGCTGCATGCTGTCGAGATAGAAACTTTGCATCGAAACTTGATCCATCATGCCTTCACTCTTGATCTCATCGATTACTTGCTGTTCGATTCCACGGTCTTTTAGTTCAACTAAAAGCACAACATCTTTGCCTTTAAATTCTTGTAAGAATTCTCTAAAAGTCGGTACTTTTTCACCAGTAAATTCTTCTCCCTTATAAATCCCTGCATCCAAAGCACGGATTTCTTCTAACGTTAACTGATCAACCGCTCCAGTTCCGTTCGTCGTTCGATCAACTGTATTATCATGCATAATGACTAGATGTCCGTCCTTCGTGATCTGAACATCTGTTTCAATCTGGTCTGCCCCTAGATCATAGGCCATTCGGTAGCCGACCATCGTATTCTCAGGTGCAAGTGATGGAACACCACGGTGAGCTGCAACAATCGGACGTTGAATAATGGTTCTTTCAGGATACTGACCAAAAGCGGTAACGGCATAAGCTGGCTGGTTCGTTACTATTCCGTCAACACCTAGATGAAGCAGTTCATGCGTATCAGCCATCGTGTCACCGCCAACACCCCAAACCGAAACCATTCGGTTATGCAGGTAATAAACGTTATCCGCCGTTAGGTTCTTAAGCGGAATCATCACCATCTTACTTCCACTTTCGTGAACTTCTTCCACGATCTGCTGCAGGTCATGTTTGTTTAGTGCACTTTTATCATACACAAGACCACCGCGAATCTTAGGGTTTATCTCTTTAATCGTTTTAATAATGTCCGTGTTACTTGAAACGACTTGCACATCTGTTGTAGACGTCTCGTTTAAAGCGGCAACTACAGCTTCTTCTATCCCAGTCTGTTCAATATGTAAAACTGGAATCTTTTTTGTTTTAAGGTTATTCAACTGGTCTTTTAACAATTTATCGTTTCCGTACAAAGTCCCATCTCTAGACTCAACTTTTAATAAAGCAGATCCAGTCTGATCATTGTAAGTCGCAACTCTTGGTCCTTCAATTAAAGTCGGCGCGTTGATCATATTTGTTGGTGGTTCATCTGGCAGGAGGACGCCTGAACTCGGAACCGGCGGCAGTTCACCGTTGAATGAAGTCAACTTCACATTATCGTATTGAACAGTAGAACCTTGTGCTTGAAAACCAATATCTCCATCCAGCCATTTTGATGCTCCAGCCGTGTCTACTACCAATTCTCCATTCACAAACTGCTGCACACGATTTTTGCTCGCAATTACTTTTAGACGATAGCTTTTATTGTACTGAAAGTCCTCCCTATAAAAGTTCGTTTCGGTAACATTCCAGGCGTTCTTTTCGGTCCGTTCCGCAAATTCCAGTCCATTTAGCGCGGTCATTCCGCGTCTAACCGCAAACTGATAATACGGATAGTTTTCGTTTTGCACACGATACATGATCGATGCCCACCGTGAATTTTCGACAGCAGACACAAAGGTCATATCGGCTTCAAACACATAGTTTCCGTTATTATCATCAGCTAGGGGTACCACTATACGTGCAGGTTTGTTCGTTGCTGGTGAAGTCAACACAAGCTTTCCATCCTGCACCTTCCCATCTCCTTCAACCACTTTCCAGCCATTCGGAAGAGCTCCGTTACTTATACCATCAAAAGATTCGTTTACGATAACCGTGTCATTCGCTTTTACCGGACTTGATACTTGTGGAACCACAAGACTTAGTGCTAAGGCAGACGTTACAACTAGATGACGCAATGAATGAGTTTTCACGTTATTAAACACCCTCCTGAAATAATAGTTTGTGAAACAATGAGCAAAAAGACCTAGATCACCTCCTTAAAAGAATTTAAATAAGTCATCAGTACCGTGCATTTCTGCTAACATATGGTAAACTTTTCATAGAGAAATCGTATAAATATTCAAAAAATACAAACGAGGTGTGCACAGAAATGGAACTTGTTAATATGGTAGAATCACAGATTATTGCTTCGATTAAGGATCAGAAAGATATTGATAAGGCGATTAAAAGTTCAGCTAACATCGCTTTTCTTTTAACAGGGGACATCTCGACAGTTGAAAACTATATCAATCAATTGCGTGAAGCAGGTATGTATATTTTCATTCATCTCGACTTTATGGAGGGCTTGTCCAATTCCAGAAGTGCAGTTAAATATATTGCGGACGTTTGGAAACCAACTGGCATTATTACAACAAAAATAAACATGATTAAATATGCGAAAGAAGAAGGGTTAATTACCATTCAACGAATTTTCTTAATCGATCGTGCGGCCATTCAAAAAGGCATTGAAATGGTCAGCTCGTGTAAGCCAGATGCGGTAGAAGTGCTGCCTGGTTTGATGCCAAAAGTGATTGACCAGCTGTCGCGCCAGCTCAAGCTTCCTCTAATCGTTGGCGGTCTTATTCAAGAAAAAGAGGATATTCTGTTAGCACTTGAAGCTGGCGCGCTCGCTGTGTCTTCTGGCGATCCGCGCATGTGGAAATTTGATCTATAAATTTACTACCTCTTTAATACTATCAAGAACATAGGACGGCTTGTATAAAGATTTTGTTAACATTTCTTTATTCGTAACGCCTGTCATAACAAGTACAGATTGCAGACCATTCTCAATTCCCATACGGATATCGGTCTCAAGCCTATCACCGACCATGTAACATTGAGAAGGATCTAGCTTTAAAACTTGAGAAACGACATACTCAGCCATCCATTTGGAAGGTTTTCCTGTAATGGACTCAATTCGCTGACCCGTTACACCTTCAAGTGCACCGATCATGGCACCGCAGTCCGGGATTTCTCCTCCTAGCACAGGACACGTTCGGTCAGGATTTGTTGCGATAATGGTCGCTTTGTTTAGCCATGCTTGAAAAGCTAGATTGATTTTTTCATAGCTGAATTGTCGGTCCCATCCTAGTACGACGAACCTTGCTTGTTTCGCGTCATACGTCATCGGGATACCTTCATCAGCCAGCTCTTCAATAAGTGGCTGCTCTCCAATTACGAGTGCCGCTTCACCAGTTTCTAGTGCTTCTTTTAAAAATTTTGCCGTAATGAAGTTGGAGTTGATCACTTCATCTAGCTCGACCTCAATGCCTAGTTTTCTAAGTTTTTGTACATAGTCCATGCGGGTGGATATGGATTTGTTTGTTAAAAAAACGACCTTATCTCCCCGCTGTTTGAGGGCGGCAATCGCTTCTGCCGCTCCCTCAATCATCTCTTCATCTAAATACACCGTTCCATCCAAATCAAAAATAAACCCTCTAGTCAATGTTCTTCCTCCACCATCCATCTTATAGTTGATTTTTTGAAATGCGGTTTGCTATGGCTTGCAGAATTAAAACGATGATTACGAGAACGACCGACATGGCCGCTGCCGTGTAATATTCACCGCGCAAAATGTTCTGGAAAATCGCTAAACTCATCGGTGCCCAGTCTGCTGGTGCTAATAATATAGATATACTCGTTTCTTTAATAACGGTGATAAAAACAAGAATCGATCCCGCTGCAATTCCAGGCAGCATCAATGGTCCGATGATTGTAATCGCCGCTGTTAACGGTGTTGCCCCTAAGTTAACCGCTGCCTCTTCAATGTCCTGTTTAATGGCACGCATCGTACCCATCGTCGAACGAACCATGTAAGGGAGTCTTCTGATTGTGTAGGCAACAATCAACAGAAGTGCCGTTCCAGTTAGGTGAAGTGGTGCCGTGTTAAACGTTTGAATAAGTGCAATACCAAACGCGATACCTGGTACAACAAGCGGAATGGACGTCATGAAATCAAGCTTAGAAGAATTCTGTCTGACTACAAAATACGAAACAAATGTCGCGATGATTACACTTAGAATTAAGGCTCCAAGTGCGAGGACAATGGAGTTCTGTATGTTACCCATCGAACTCGTGAAAATGGTTTGATAGTGTGATAATGTGTATCCGTTTGGAAGCGGATTTTTCCCCCACGTTGTCGCAAGAGATTGCAGGACTATGGATAACATGGCAAGCACAGGGATGATCACAAGTACGAGCGAGTAAACCGATAGCGTACGCGTTAACCCTTTAGAATCGTTAAGCTTCTGCTGTTTCGGCTTACCAGAAACAGAGCCATAGTTCTTTCCTTTTGTAAAAAGGTGCTGCAGCCAAAAGAAGAACGCTGCAACGAGTACCATGATGACGGTCAGAATTGCAGCTCCACCCCAGTTAAAGAATCCCGCAATTTCACGGTACGCTTCAACAACCAGCAAGTTTAGGTCTTTTGGTGCAAGGATAATCGGTGTACCAAAGTCTGAGAACGAGACGGTGAAAATTAAGAGAGCACTCGAAATCACACCAGGAATCGCGAGCGGAAACGTAACGAAAATGAACGTGAACCAGTTTCTTGCACCTAAGTTCAGTGATGCTTCCTCAAGCGAGATGTCACTCACTTTAAACGCTGCGACCATCGGCCAAAGTGCGTACGGAAAGAAGAAAAACACTTGAACGAGCACGATTCCCGCCATTGAGTAAGGATTCAGCAGCATCCCTTCCCCGCCAAGTGAGTTGTAGATATACGTCACCCAGCCGGCGCGGCCAAACATGATGATGATAGCGTATGCCGAGATAAACGTCGGAACGATAAGTGGAATCGTACATAGTGCTGCGATCGTCTTTTTTAACGGCATCGTCGTACGTGCAATTCCGTATGCGATCGGAATACACATCACGATAACGATTAGAGAAACTAAAATAGCGAGCTCTAAACTATTTTGAACAGCTGAAAAGTACGTTTTGTTCGTAAAAATCTTTTCATAGTTATCAAATGAGGCTGAACTGAACTTTTCAATAGTTGAATTCAAAATGTTAGGATCAGTGATAGAACCCAACAAGTTGATAGGCTGGCCGGTGAAGCTGACTAAGAATACAGAAACGAGCGGCAGCAGCAGGAAAACTCCAAAGAAAAGATAGATCAACACTTTTACAAGCGTAAGTCCGTTAAAAGACCTGAGACGGTTCTTCATATTAACAACACCCTCTCAGGATCGATTGTTAACTGCACCTTCTCTCCTTCTGTCAGGATCGCCTCGCCTGGAACAAACGTTGTATCCACCACCAGCTGGTATTCTTCTACTTTAATGTCGTACCGAACAATTGAACCAAGATACGTCGAAACGAGTACTGTTCCTTCAATAATGTTGGTTAACTCGTCAGAGCTGATCGTTCCTGGTTTGAACGCTTTAATGTTTTCTGGACGAACAATCACGTTCACTTCTTTTTGATCGACATGGTTTGTCGATTTGATAAGGAAGCCGTGTCCTTTTACGACAGAATAGCCATTCTCCTGACCAACAACCGTTCCTTTTAACACGTTCGACGTACCGACAAAATTCGCAATGAATGGTGTAGAAGGCCTGCTGTAGAGCTCAATCGGTGTTCCGATCTGCTTCACTTCCCCGCTGTCCATAACGGCTACTCGATCTGCCATACTCATCGCTTCTTCTTGATCATGTGTTACAAAAATCGTTGTGATCCCAAGATCTTGCTGAATGCGGCGGATCGTGTTACGCATCGAGTGACGCAGCTTTTGATCCAGGTTCGATAACGGTTCATCCATTAAAAGTACAGCCGGCTCCATGACAAGCGCTCTTGCCAGTGCCACACGCTGCTGCTGACCGCCTGATAGTTCACTCGTGAGTCGCGTTGCGTGCTTATCCAGTTCAACATATTCAAGGATCTCCATTACCTTTTGCTCAATTGGTTTCGGATATCTTCCTAGTTTTCTATTAAGAAGTCTTAAGTAGATTGGCAGTTTTGCCGCGATGTTGCTTGAATTTAATTGTTTAATGTTCAAGCTGTAGGCGACATTTTCAAATACGTTCATATGCGGAAATAGCGCATAGCTTTGGAACACCATCCCACAGTTTCTTTTGTTCGGAGGAATATGGTTGACTTTTGCCTCTCCGATTTGAATGGTTCCTGAAGTTGGCTGCTCAAAGCCCGCGATACATCTCATGGTTGTTGTTTTTCCACAACCTGATGGTCCAAGAAGAGCGAAGAACTCGCCCTCTTGGATATCCAGGTTTACATTTTTCAAGGCATGAACACCAGAAAACTCTTTTGTTAGTTGTGAAACTTTAACTGAACCCATTCTCTACCACCCCTAATGTGTATTACTGAAATTTCTCTTTCCACTCGTTTCTTACGCGGTCGTAGTTCTCATTTACCCAATCAATATCAAGATCGACAGCATGAGATTTTACTTTATCAAGTGTAAGAGGAGTCTTGGATTCCACATCTGGATTGATCGGGATATGGTACCAGTTCGCTAAAATCTGTTGTCCTTCTTTAGAGAGCAAGAAATCGATCAGCTTTTTTCCGCCTTCAGGGTTCGGTCCGCCTTCAACGATTGAAACCGGGTTAACAAGGATAGGCGTTTTATCAGGAACAACGAAATCAACGCTCTCCCCTTTTGCTTTTTGCTCGTATGCCATGAAGTCGAAGCCAACACCAATGTGTGCTTCACCCATAGATACGGCTTTCGTTGGAGCAGATCCTGAATCCGGCATAGAGTTTGCTTGATCCACTAACTTTTTAAAGTAGTCCCAACCTTCTGCCTCACCGCGCTGCATCATTTGGTTCAATACCATAAGCGTTGCTGTACCAGATGCCGCTGGATTGGAGAACTGAATTTTGCCTTTCCATTTTGGATCAAGAAGATCATCCCAAGTCTTTGGTGCTTCTTCTGGTTTTACAAGATCCGTGTTATAAGCAAAACCGAGTACGAATACTTCCACACCTACATACTTGCCGTCTTGATGCTTTACTTTAATTCCGTTTTCTACTGTATCCCAATCTTTTGCAAAGTCAGGAATGTATTTTCCGATAATGCCTTTGTCGACGGCTGCTTCAAACGGAAGGATTCCTCCGCCGCCGTACCAAACGTCACCTTGTGGATTATCTTTTTCCGCCATCATACGGTTTACAAGTACGTTCGTACCCGCATATTGCACGTTAACAGAGCCACCATGCAGCTCCTCGAATTTTTGCCCAAGTTCTTTTGTCATATCAGGTGTTTCTGGAGAATAAAACGTAATCTTCCCTTTACCACCGCCATCTCCAGACTCTTGATCTCCTGCACAAGCCGTGAGCACGAGTATACTCATCATTAAAATTAAAGAAGTAAAAATCGATAAAGACCTTTTCATTGTTCAACCCCCTATAAATTTATGATCGATTTTCGGGCAAAGAAAAAAGAGAAGAAATACCAATGTAAACCCTTTCAAAAGAAAGGATTACAAATTGGGTTTCTTCTCATGGTCT
Source organism: Fictibacillus sp. UD (assembly GCF_043558025.1). Classification (NCBI taxonomy): domain Bacteria; kingdom Bacillati; phylum Bacillota; class Bacilli; order Caryophanales; family Fictibacillaceae; genus Fictibacillus; species Fictibacillus sp. UD. Next base: position 210,516 of record NZ_JARUHH010000006.1, on the reverse strand, counting down.
CTTCCCGTCCATATTCGATTACTTCCATTATACAAAATTATCAGAATTTTACAACCTGTTTTGTAATAAAAAATTCACAAAATCTTTACTTTGTATTTACACAAAAAAAGACTAATACTCACATTTGGAGTATTAGTCTTTGATTTAACGCGCCGTTTTTCTAAATTTAAAAACAAATCCGATGATGAATGACACAATTGTCATAACGAACATTGCAGTAGTGAGTGTTGTTACGCCTCCATTAATATTAAGCGCATGATACACTTGTACGCAAATTCCGAGTGGAACTGCAAAGAACAAAAACAACATTCCAAAGATCGCATTCTTCGTGTTGTACAATTCAGTTTTGTGTGCGATGTCCAGCACTTTCAAGCTAAGAATCCAGAACGCACTCGTAATGGACCAGAATAGAAGTATGGAAGAAATAAATGAAGTTGAAGTCAGACCCATAATTCGTTCAAAGAACAAATTAATATTCCCCCATACCATCACTGTTTGATACAATCCTAAAGCAAATAATCCGGCCAAGAAGATAAACGCAAACCCAAACCCTGATGTAATATGTTTCATCCCCAAATATACTCTCCTTCCCCAATTCCGATAAAACGAAACCTCATTTTCAAATTATTTTACAATATTTTTTAGAAAATTGGAACCCTTTACGGCGCATTTGAATTGTAAAATGTTATAAGAGCAGAGAGCAGTGGGGTTTTCTTTAATTTATTTGTTTTCTTTTCCAGAGCGTAAATTCTATATATTCAATGAGCTCTTCTAATTGGCTATCATCCATGCGCACTATTGCTTTTCTAAAAATAGCAAAATCACTGTGAGATTCTTCATTGTCCGCAGTACACTTCGTACCAATCAATAATCGTTCCTGTTCAATATCTAGAGCTTTTGCAACCTTATTAATATATTCAAAAGTAGGATTGTTCTGAAGATCTCTTTCAATATTACTGAGATAGGATTTCGCGATTCCAGCCTTTTCCGCAAGTTCAGTTAAGGTCATCCCTTTTTCAATCCTTAGATTCCGTATCCTCGTACCAATCATGACTACCCCTCCGACCTCTTTTGGTTATTCACTTTACATATTGTTTAAATTCTTTAAATGTCGTTTTCGAGAAAATTTGGAATCGAGGGATTTCAAAAAGATGATCCTTGCTGCTAGCTAGTCTTTCTTCAGTTGTGAAAGCCATTTTAAATCCAGCGCCTTTTAAGATCTCAATACTTTCTGGTGAATATTCACCGTACGGATAAGCAAATCCTAATTTTTCGCCGCCTAGTTGAAAGACACTCGTTTTTAAATCTTTTGCTACTTCATTTTTGGACTTTGATAGTAAATAAGGGGTTTTGTTAGCTCTTCCGCTGATTTTTTCTTTTTTGTGGTAACTATATGTGTGGCTCTGATATTCAAACACATCACACCCTTTTCGTAACTCCTTCGCGCTAAAATATTGAACATATTCAGGCGTATATGTGTGGACTCTGTTCGTAGTTGTACCTGTAATTAAGAAGTTCACTGCTCTAAAATCATACTCTTTTAATATTGGATAAGCCTCCACATAATTATCTTTATATCCATCATCAAAAGTTAAGACCACACTTTTCTCTGGAATGGGCATCTTGTTTGATAAAAAAGAATATAGTTCATTGAGCGTTAAGGTAACATATCCTTCTTTTTTCAAATAGTTCATCTGTTTCTTAAAATCACTTTTCTTAACGATCATCGGGTTTAATTCCCCTTTTATATAATGCCGCTCTTCAATGTCCTTATCATCAATAATGCGGTGATACGTTAAAACGGGAATATCTCTCGCGGCTTGTCCATCAACAGCAAAAGTCCTTACCTTTCTTTCCGATCCATTTTCACAGCTCTCTAACGAAATTTGCTGACTAGCAGGCAATAGCCCTTCGTGTTCTTTTGCAAGGATTTCATATTCATTGATAACAAACCCAAGTCCCCATCCTAAACCACACAGTAGAATAAGAAAACCTGACGCAACGGAAAACTTAGAAATGAGTTCCTTCATGACGCTTTCTTCACTCCATTCCATGCGACATTTCCTGATCTCTCTAACTTGTCCCACGATTGTGATTTATAGAAGTAAGATACCGTTCCGTATACGACAAATGAAAGATTGATCATTCGATATACAAAGATCTCAAAGGGAAGAAATAATAGTACTCTTGCAAGATCTGCCTTTGAAAATTTAATGCCATGTAAGGAGGAGACGTATAAAGTTGTCAGGCTTTGATACATAAAGAGAAATACAGCCCCAAGTCCAAGCAAAAACAATAAGATCATATTACTTTGGTTGTATATGAGTAAGATGGGAGATATCACAAAGGGAAAAGCATTTAATGTGCCAATAATAAATTGATCGACTAAGAAAAAAAGAGAAAAACGAATCGAAAATTTATGAAAATAACATGTTCGATAATGCACCAGACAATCGATAAAAGCTTTCTGCCATCTCACTCTTTGTTTAAACATATCCTTTAGCGTGCTTGGACACTCTGTGTAACAAAGAGCTGTCGGCACAAACGCCACTTTTTTCTTACTTTTCGTTTCTTTAATGTATTTGTGCAGTTTGAGTGTGATATCCATATCCTCGCCGATTGTTTTCCTGAACCCGTTTATATTAAAAAGTGTCCCTCTTCTAAAAGCACCGAATGCTCCTGCAATAACCGTAATCGCACCAACGGAAGCTTGTGCTCTCTTATGAAGATAAAATGCCGTTAAATACTGCAAAAACTGAAACTTAATAACACCTTTAATTTTAAAAGTGGGTTTCAGGTTTTGAAAATCACCTGTAAATGCCTGCGCGATTAGCACGTTTCCTCCGCACGCGATCACGTCTTCTTCTTGAAATTTTGCATTCATTTCAGTTAAAGCATGTTTTTCCAAATAACTATCTGCATCTAACGTCACTACGATTTCGTTTTTGCTAAAATCAATTCCGGCATTCAGCGCATCTGCTTTTCCGCCATTCACTTTATCGATTACATAGATATTTGGAAACTTTCTCGATTGATACACATTTTTCACAAACTGATAACTCAACTTTTTGTCTATTGTTCTATTACATATCTTAAAAGCTAATAGTTTGTTTAAATAGTGCAGCGTGTTATCCGTTGATCCGTCATTTACGATTATTAACTCTGCACGTTGGTACTTTGAATACAGAAACCCGATCAAACAATGCCGCATCACCTTTTCCTCATTATAGGCAGGAACAATGACAGAAAACGTATAGTTCTTGTTGATTTCTTTTAACTTTTTTCTCTCGTTTTTGAATAGTGGAATGAATATATAGAGGGACTGAAATACAACAAAAGCCATGAAGATTCCCAATGAAATATAAGTAAACAGCATTAATGTCCACTCCCGTCATGTTTTTGATAGACTCGTACATAATCAATTAGCATTTCTTTAGGATATTGTTCTGATTGACTTGGTGGTCCAGGCCAGTTACCACCGATTGCTGTATTTAAATAGAGGAATAAAGGTGTAGAGGGAGAAAATTGCTTTGTTTGGAATACGATTTGATGATCGACTAACCAAACAATTCTATCTTTTTCCCATATGAGACTGTATAGGTGGAAGTCCTCTGAAAAATCTACATCCTTACTAACAAAGTGTGTGAAATCTCTCTTTTTCGTTCCATTTGCATCCTGCCAGTGAACGACAAAATAGAGTTCGTTCGGCGCATTTCCTAAATTCTCCATCATATCAATTTCTGGCAGCCACGTTCCGTTCATAGAGTTAACTAACCAGAATGCAGGGAACACTCCTTGTCCTTTTGGAAGTTTTGCTCGTATATCTATCTTTCCATAAGTGAATTCGAGTTTATTTTCAGTAGTCAGTGCGCCAGAAGTGTATTCTCTCCCCTTGAACCTCTCTCTCTTACTTTCTATTACGAGGTTTCCTGCACTAACTTTTACATTTTCAGGTGTGTAATATTGCCATTCACCATTTTTATCAGAAGGCCAATCCTGAAGGTTCCAATCCTTAAAGGAGAATTCATTTCCGAATTCATCGTTCCAGATCAATTGCCATTGACCTTGACGTGGCTTAGGTTGTGATTGTAATTGTGAATGCGGTTGGGATTGCAGGTGCGGTCTCTGAATGATGGTTTTTGGTTGAGTATCGACATTTGAAATTCTTGCATTGTGGGATTGGATTTTGTTCTTAACCATTCTTTTCTCCTCTTGATGGATGCCGCCAGTAATGATTAATAAAGAGCAAATAAACAATAAAAGGATACGAATTTTTAATCACTCCAATCCAACAAAAGTTATGTTCTTTATAAAGAACGTTTTAGGTAAAAAAAAACAGAAACACCGTGTGTTGTTCTTTTTATAGTTGTTTTGTTCTTTAAATAGAACTAATTTGTTTTTAATATAGCAGGTCAATTAGTTACTGTCAATAATCTATTCTTTAAAAAGTACACTTTGTATGAATGACATTTACTAGGTTTAGAGATACACGGAAAATGGAATATAATGGTTAGTTTCTACTCTGTTGAGATGCTAGACTTCAGTGGGGTGTTCATTAAATATTATGGAAAGGAGAGATGTGGCTTGAATCAATTCACCCAAACAGGCACAAGTTTACCGAGCTCTGACCGAACGATTAATGTTGGTGAGGAATCTAAACTCGCTGAATTTGTTGGAGAAAAGAAGAAAGACTTTTATTTAAGAAAATGGCAAAAAGACAACAGCTGGAACTGGGCCGCTTGTTTGTTAACCATTTTTTGGCTCGGATACAGAAAAATGCTCAAGCCGGTTGTCTACATTATTATTGGGTTTTTAGCAATTGACATTATTACTTTATTAATTGGTATTGATGGAACGTTCATCAATCGAGGTTTGGGATATGGTCTATCGGGGGCTTTAGGTATTACAGGAAATATGTTTTATAGAAAACACGCAGAAAAACAAATACAAGAAGTTAATCAGCTTTCCATTAGTGAAGAGGAGAAGATGCACGAACTTCGCAAACGCGGTGGTACAAGTGGAAAAGGAGCTTTCTTAGCGGTCTTAATGTTTGCTGGTTATCTCAGTATTTCAATCGTATTAGCACTTACTTTTTCATAAATATATAAAAAGATAACTCGCGTCTGGAGTTATCTTTTTTGGTCCTTATTAAAATATCTTTTCTTTTTGTTTCATGATCTGGTGGAGATTTTGTTTTAGCAGCGCAGCTTTTTTTATAATGGCTTCTTCAAACTCCTCGATTGTTGTTTGATCGCCGTTACTTTTAACTGGCTCAGTGTCAATAATTTCTTCTAACTGCATGCGAACAGACGGTTCATCCTGTTTATCTTCTAAACTTCTTAAGAAGATAAAAGTATCCATATCTCTATAATTCAATTCAATCTCAATTTCCAGTTGATCGTTTACATAAGAGAAGGTTGTCTTCCAGCTCCCATCTGTATCGGCCGGTTCAGAGAATCCATAATCACGTATTAAGTAGTTAAAAGTTTCTTCGGTAATGGATGAGAATAAATTCATGGTAACACCTCCACTCAAAATTTCGATACATATATATGTTGTAATCAATTCCTTACAGTTTACACGGTTTCTTAACATAAAGATAATACTTATACTTTCGCTCTATTCTTCTCTTCTCCTCTTTCCAATGAAAATATGGAGCAATAAAAAATTTACAGGAAAGGACACGGCAATACCGTGTCCTTTCCTGATGGACGAATTTAGTACTTTTGTATTTGTTTGGGGTCAGACCCCCTATATATGAAACCTGTGTTGAGGTTGCTTCGTCTTACTAACGGATACGCAACTTAAGGAGGGCTGACACTAGGTGAAAAGCGAAGAATTGAAGCAATCCATAAGTATTGATGGCATGACCAAAGAAGACGCTATCGTTTATTTAATGAAATGTTACGGTGAAGAGATTAAGCGTCTTGTCTACACGTTCGTTAAGAATTGGCAGCACGCTGAAGATATTACACAAGAAGTTTATCTCTCCTTGTATACAAAACTTGATACATTCCGAGGAGATTCCTCTGTTAGAAGCTGGATCTACACCATTGCTATCAATAAATCAAAAGACTTTTTAAAAAGCTGGAGCTATCGGAAGCTTGCTTTTACAGATAAATTCACAATTAATCAAAAAGAGAGTGCCCATTCTGTTGAAGAAGGAATGATTTCAAAAAACGAAGATCAACTTCTGTATACTGCTGTACTTTCATTACCACTTAAGTATAGAGAAGTTATATTGCTGCACTATTATAAGGAATTTTCTGTACGTGAAATTTGCGAACTGCTTTCTATGAATGAGTCCACAGTGAAAACGAGGTTAAGCCGAGCAAGAAAAGTGCTTCAGAATCACTATATCCAACTAGGAGGTGAGCGATAATGGAAAATAAACTAAAAAACTTAAATCGTACAATGGACGAACACATGTCTAGTACTCCTGTTTTTACAAATAAAGATGAACAAAACATATTGCTCGCTATACGTGACAAATCAACGAGAAAAACGACAAAGCGAAAGAACACTTTTGTTCCAAGACTTCTTACAGCTGCACTATTCGCTGGTGTCATCTTTACCTCATACCATTTGATGGATAACTATTTAAAGCCAGAAACAGCGACGGAAATTGAAAAACCAGAAGTCCGTTATGCTCAGGAATTAACCCAAGCTTCTAGCATGCTGACTTTTGAGGCGAGCACACGCGAACTTACAATTAAGGGAACCGTTAACAATACTACCGATTATAATAGTGAGCCCTTTCAAGCGAAAGTTAACATATTGAATGAAGATGTCGCTGATGCTTTAGGTACCAAGAGCTTAACTCTTGATGTTCCACCTAATCATTTCTTAAAGCCTGACGAACCTTATTCATTCGAAAAAGTAGTCACTGTAGAACTAGGTATCGTTGATGAAAACACGTTTAAGGACGCTATAGAAGTAGAAATATACACCAAGACAAAAACATTAACCTCTTTTGTTATTGATGATATTACTTTCAATACAAATGAAGTAAAAGAACCAGATACCGAGGATAAACTAGTCGTTGAAGAAAACGAAACAGAAGAAACACCTTCAACTAATCAAGATAAAAAGACAGAACAAGAAGACATTGAAGAAGTAAACCAAACAGCTAAAGAATCCATTGAAGATCTCGAGAAGCAATATGGTAAAAAAAGAACGCCTTTTAATAACATAGATGTAACGAATAAAAATGATTTATTTTATGTGAATAACATTACGCTTGGAGTTACTTTAGAAGAAGCTCTTCAAACGTTAGGACCTTATGACAACTATAATGACCAAGATTATCATTCACCCGTTTATGCGAGTTGGAATTTTAAAAATGCTGCAGAAGAGAGCGAGTTATATCTAGAAATTAGCGAACCAGGAAAAAAAGGAAAAGTAAGCTACATTGGTTTCAAAACATTAGATAGAGCCTATGTAGAAAATTGGGTAAACCAACTTGGCAAACCATTTCTAGAGAAGACTTCTTCAAAGTTCTATTATGAAGAGAAATCTCAGCAAATGCTAATTATACAGGATTGGAAAACTCATTATGATATCAGCTTACAAACAGAAACCAATCTTGAGCTTTATAAAAAAGAAAATTAACAAAATCCCCCAAAACCACGTTTATCCACAGTTTATTTGGGGGATTTAGTTCTAAAGGACTATCCTTTAAGTAGCTGTGCTAATAGCTTCCTTAGAATCTAGTGCCTTCTGATATTCACTTTTCAAGTCATCCACTACTTCTTTTACAGTTGAAATTTTCTTAACGCTACCTACACCCTGTCCAGCAGACCAGATATCTTTCCATGCCTTTGCTTTCGTTTCAGAGAATGAAAGATCTATAGAATCTTGTTTCATTAAGTTCTCTACATCGAATCCCGCTTTTTGGAGTGATGGAAGCAGATAATTCCCTTTGATTCCGCTTATTGCGTCGGTATAAACGAGATCTTCAAGCGTAGATTCAATCAGCATCTGTCGGTATTCTTCGCTGGCAGATGATTCTTGTGTCGCAATAAAACGGGTGCCCATATAGACGAGATCCGCTCCAAGAATCTTCGCTGCAAGGATTTCTTCACCCGTAGAAATCGCCCCAGCTAGAATCGTCAATCCATCCCAGAATTCTTTTACGGCCTTTAAAAAAGCAAATGGATTTAACGTACCACCATGGCCTCCAGCACCGCTACATACTAGAATCAATCCGTCGATTCCAGTCTTTGCTGCCTTGCGAGCATGATCAAGTGAGATTACGTCAGAAAATACAAGTCCTCCATATTCATGGACAATTTTAGCTACATCACTGGGATTTCCTAGAGACGTAATTACGACAGGTGGCTCATACTTCTTAATGAGCGCTAAGTCTTCTTCAAATCGCTTATTGGTGCGGTGTACGATTAAGTTTACTCCCCAAGGTGCTATTTTAGCAGATGGATCTTCTGTTTGTGATTTCTCGAGTTCCTCTTTAATATGCTTCATCCAATTCTCTAAAAGATCGGAGGTTCTTGCATTCAATAAAGGGAAGGTTCCTATAATACCGTTCTTGCAGCTTTCGATTACCATATCTGGACTTGATACTAAAAACATAGGTGCATTAATGACAGGTAAAATGAGTTGATTCGACAATTTTATAGGTAAACTGTTGTTCAAGTACGATCATCCTCTCAATTATTTAGTTAGAAATCATAAAACCATTCACATACTTGTTCAATAATCCTTACAAAAATCCCTCTATATCGTTTTATGGGGTTGCTATAAAATATTTAATATTACATTTCCGTTACAGTCATTTTCTGACAACATTTTCTTTTTTTCTTGTATATAATCAATTAGTGTTAGGGACATATACCTAATGATCCTTCAGTCAAGGGCAAACATCTTCGAAAGAAATGGGCGCAAAGCCACGGATCTAAAGCTTTCGAGCTATGATCGCCGGGTTACCTGGACAATACTTACTTTCTGGAGGGATTTTTTAGTGGAGAATACTTTTATGTTAGATCACGAGTGGATTGAATTAATGAAAGAAGCGAGAGATCAAGGTTTCACTAAAGAAGAAATTATGAGTTTTTTAAAGAATCCCCAATTAGTATTGGGTGAATATCAATTACAAGGAAATTAAGTAGTAAGTAGGACTCAGAATTTATTTACTTCCCTATTGTAGAAAGATATAATAAAGGCAAATTACTTTTAAAATGGGGATAACAAATGATGATTGGTGAACGAGTTAAAAAGTATCGCACTGAAAAAGGGCTCTCCATTACTGCTTTAGCTGATAAAGCAGGGGTAGCTAAATCGTACATAAGTGCACTTGAACGAAACATTCAACAGAATCCGTCTATTCAGCTTCTTGAAAAGATTGCAGATGTTTTGAATATTTCAGTTGATCACTTGATAAAGCCAGAAGTTGATACGAAAAACCTTGACCAAGAATGGGCGGATTTAGTAAAAGAAGCCATGGGATCTGGTGTGAGTAAAGAGCAATTTAAAGAGTTCTTGGAATTTAATAAATGGAAGAATAAACAAAACTAACCACCTGGATAGGTGGTTTTTTTGTTTGACTAATATTTGATAATGATATAAAAAAGGTGCCGACCGATAGTATCATACTAAAAGAAATACCTAGCATAATAGATTTAACGTTGGATTTCCAAGTGTAGTTTTTCAAACCTAACGATGAAAAGGGTTCGCTCATTTAAATTCATATTGAAGAAGATGATCAGTGTTTCTCTGCAAGTAAACTTGTAAAAACATAAGAAGACTTACTATCAAGCTCCAAATGTATCCCATTTAGTAGAATTCCCCTTCAGTAACCTGTACACTCCAAGAATGAGAAAAAACGTTGCGAACGATACGTCGAAAAAATAAATCAATATAAAAAGATGGTTGTGATTATTAGTAACAGAACATTTATTATTATTACTTGTTTGCTTCTTATTCTCTTTTAGTCGAATGCATTTACACCCTCCTACATAAACAATTTAACATTTGTTTACATTTTAATACCTATATACTATACTTTATTAAGAACTAAAAGTTCTAATAAAAGAACATTATACGAGGAGGTTGTACATGAAACTGTTTAAAAAACCGTTAGCTTTTTTTCTTTCCTTCTTCTTACTAATTTTTTCTTTAACCCCACTAACTGTTTCAGCAAATTCATCCAAACAAAGTGCCATTAATTACGTATCATTAGGCGATTCTTTAGCAGCTGGTATTACTCCTTATAAAAGCATTGGACCAGGATATCCTCACTATTTAACAGAGTTGCTAAAGTCACAAGGCAACGTAAACCCTTCCTATTTTGGCGTTCCGGGTTATACCTCATCAGATGTTATTCAAGATCTAACAGATCCATCCCGCCCAAATCACAATCCAATGAAAAAAGCTTTACGAAAGGCACATATTGTTACTATAGATATTGGAGCAATTGATGTTCTTGCTAAAATGCAGGCAGGACAACAGATAACCCATGCTGATATTAAAAACACTGTAAATAATGTTGCGAAGATATTAGTGATTATAAAGACTATAAATCCAAAAGCTAAAGTATATGTAATGGGGTATTATAATCCATTTCCACACCCTAACTCTTTATACGCACCATATGTTCCAACATTGTTATACGCCCTTCAACAATACAATCAATCTGTAGAGGTAATCGCTTCATTTATGAATGTCACATTTGTCCCAACCGCACATCTTGTGCAAGCAAACTATGTAAACTATCTTCCAAATCCAAATGATATTCACTTAAGTGCTGAAGGATATCAAGCAATAGCTGATGCATTTTTTAATGCCATTAAGTCTAATCAAACAAGTTTAGTAAATAAATAGGTTTTAACTAGTTAAAGTATGTCTCATCGCTTAAGTTGATAGGACATACTTTAACTTTGAATGAATAAATTTTTTTTGAAAATCAGTTTGAGAATTATTTCAATAGGGAAAAGGAATAGAGTGTCTATTATTTTTTTGCCTATGGAGGATTTGTTTATGAATCAGACGCCGAATGAATTATTGAAATCTCAAACAAGTATTGATGTTAATGGTTCATCTTTTCTTTGGGACACAGAAAAAGGTATTTTTAAATTTGAAGGCGCCGACGTCTTGCTGTTTTGGACTGATTCAGCGTTCAAGGTATTTCTGGACTCAATTGAAGAGATTACTGGCGAAGGAACGGCTGATCTTGTTTTTGAAACGGCTGGATATCGTACTGGACTTGTCGTAAGCGATTTTTATAAAAAATCAATGGTTAATATCGAAACGTCTTTTGAATCATTGCCTAACATATACGCAACTGCAGGCTGGGGGAAGACGTTTATAAATGTAGATGTGGAAAAGAAAGAAGCTGTTATTACCATCTCTAATGGGTGGGAAACAAAAGTTAAGAAGGCACAAAACAGCAATCGTATGGGCTGTTTCTTACCTGGTCATTGGGCTGGTGTATTTACAGGTCTGTTTGATACGAACATGTGGTACGAAGTGTTAGATCATGATCTTACCTCTGATTTTCTAAAAATACGAATAACAGAATCAAATATTACGCCAAAAGATAATATTCGTGAACTTGTTCAGCGTGAAGAACAAAATGAGATTATGAAGCTTGAGGCAATGGTTGAAAATCGCACGCGCGAGTTAACTGATCTTATCCGCGAGATTTCTTCGCCTATTATTCCAGTAACCGATAATATCGTGGTTATCCCGCTGATCGGTAAATATAATGAATTGCGTTCCAAAGATATGTTAGAACACACTCTTACTTCTCTACCTCAACATCGTGCTAAGTTTGTAATTCTGGATTTGACTGGTATAAAATCCATAGATTCCGAGATGGTCGATATGCTGAACAAGCTCGTATCCTCTGCCCGGTTGTTTGGTATGGAGACGTTGTTAGTAGGTATCTCACCAGAGTTGAGTATGGAAGTAACAAAGCACCAATACTCCATTGGAGAAAGTACATACTTTAGAAACCTGAAGCACGCTATTCATTTCGCTTTTGCTAAGGAAGGCATGTTCATTCAGGAACCTAAAAAATAAATAGTAAACAAAAAAATAACGTGTGAACGCACGTTATTTTTTGTGGGGTTTTTGTACGAACAATCCGTCTAAGAAGAAAGATCGCCTTGAGAAATATGCAGGATGCTATAGAGGGTTCCGTTCATATCCTTTATGCAGCTAACATCATTTAAAAAGTAATATATATCATACTTCCACTGATCGGGATTATAAATAATGATGTACTCTGTATGATCAATCGTTGGGACTTCTGCTTGTACTGTGTCTTTAAAGTGATTTAGACTTTCTTGAGGTTGTATGTCTCTAGTGAGCTGAAAAAGATATTTATACTCTGTAAATTTTGAGGAAGTAGTATCAATGAGCGGAATTCCAACGTTCACTCGCTGCCATCCAAATGATTGAATAATATTGTCAAAAAAACCCGAGAATAAAAATTTATTTAAACCATCACTTCCATTCCAAAGGTACAAAGGGCAATAACTGTTTTGTAAATTAGAATGGATTCCCTTTTCTGTTATTAAATACAATTTAAATGTTAAATCATCAAAGCCATCCGTTTTATAGCCATTATTTTTAACTCTCTCTTTAATAATGTTCATATCATAATTACTAGGCAACGTGATTTTATACTGCGTTGCTAACATGTGAACACCACCTCTATAAAAATTGGTAAATATTTGTATGTTAACTTAATTAGATCATAAGCGGCTGATCTTTATAAAGTGTTTTTCTGGAGAGAACATTATTAAGTTTTTGTATTTGTTTGGGGTCAGACCCCGGGTCTGACCCCATTTTTTTCAAACCCCCATCATTCGTCTAAGCAACTTGTCTCCACCTACATATGATATAAAGAAACCGAATTCAGATAGGAAATCGGTATCAATTTGTGAGGTGAAAGTTTAATGTGTTACAAGTGTGGTAACTTCGATCACTGCAAGTATAAGAAAGAGAAGAAGAAGTCTTGGAAGAAAGAAGAGAAAAAGCATGATCACAAGTGCGAATCTTCTTCATCTTCATCCTCCTCTTCCTCTTCAAGCTCTAAGGTCTTGAAGTGCAAGAAAGTTAAAAAGAAAAAGCATCATTGCTGCTACGATCCTTGGGCAAGAATCTTGTTCTGGGGTTGTTAGTTAAAATAAATAGTAGCCCATAATTTGGGCTACTATTTTATTTGTTTGAATGCTTCAGACTCCTTAATGAGACCCCAGTCTAAAATTCCTCTGATATATTTTTATTTGAAAACAATCCCTATGTTGATTTTTTAAAAAATATCTTACTTTTTAATGGAAAGTACTGTATTACAGCCGATAATAGATAAAGAAGATTTACATTGTTAGGGTTTAAATGAAATAATATTAGTAATTTTTTTATTTTTTGTATAATATTCGTTTGCACAATACCTAACCCGTACTTTATACAATATTCACCATGATTAACATGTCTATCTGTAGTAATCGCAATTTACACTTACTTTTTAACGACGGAGGTATTTTTTATGAGTAATCAAGTTGGAGTGAAGTTTACCTATTACCGAAACGGAACAACCATATCCCGAATGACAGACTTTGAAGATATGCAAGAAGTAGTCAATCAAGGTTTAGAAAGTGTCGCTTTAGATTGTATACAAGAGGTATTTCGTGCAACAGGTCTTGATTTAAATCAGTTGTCATATCCACATACCGCTACTCGCTTTTGTTTCTTTTCAGAGTTAAGTTATGACGCGGATCAAACAATAACCGAGGGCAAAAGAAAAACAGTATTAAATAATAGAAGTAAAAAGAGAGATTTGGTTTACTAATTTTCATTATAAACATAAAAAGAGGATGACCCAACCATATGTGGGTCACCCTCTTTTAATTTTTATAAACGCTTTGTTCCGTAATAACGCGGTCCCCAGTATGAATTGTTCATATCTGCGATTGTTACGCCTGTTGAAGATCCGGCATGGATGAACTTGCCGTTCCCAATATAGATACCCATATGGGATGCGCCTGGCTCGTACGTTTCAAAGAATACAAGGTCTCCTACCGCTTGTGTTGATACCTTGTATCCTGTGTTTGCCCACATGTCTTTTACTGTACGTGGGAGCGTAATGTTGTGTGAGTTTTTAAATACATAGTTGATGTAGCCTGAGCAGTCAAAACCAGCTGGTGTTGTTCCGCCCCATTTGTAAGGAGTGCCTTGATAACGTTTTGCGTATTCTACTAAATAAGAGTTGTTAACGTTATAGACTCCTAGTTTGTTAAACGTGTTGCGGCCGGCGATACCGTCAGCTGTTAAGCCCTTAGCACGCTGAAAACTTACTACGGCACTCTTTGTGTAGGATCCATAATACGATGTATATGAACCGCTATATGTAAAGTATCCTTTATCGCGCAATATTGATTGTAATGTTTTCACATCTGAATGAGTCATCGTTGGACGAAGTGTTTGATCTCCGATATTTGCAAACGCCTGAAGCGGCGACAATAATAAACTTGCTCCTAAAACTGATGTTGCTATCCATTTTTTCATTATTTATCCCTAACCCCTTTAATTTTCCAAGTAATCTATTATTATCCTACTATATAAAAAAGAGGTTGTGTTTTACGGTTGAGTTACGGAAAATAGGAAATTTGTCCATCTTGTCAAATTAAGTCGAATGAGCTTTATTTGATATTTTAAAATAAAAAAAGGATTACTCTCACTTATGAGAATAATCCTCTGCCAAATTATTAACCTACTATCTCCCCAAGCGTCTCCGCAAAGTTCTTAGATTGCGCAATCGACCCAAACTGCCGTACTTTTTGTTTAGATCCGTAAAACAGCAGTTCACCTTCTTTTAAAATCAAAAAGGAGGTGCATAATGTTTCAAGCTCTTGTGCGTCGTGGCTAGAATATAGGATGGTCTTCCCTTCCCTTCCGAGCTCGCGCAAATCATTCACGATCTCCTGTTTCGCAGAGATATCGATACCTACTGTTGGTTCGTCCAAAATCAAAATCTCGGGATCATGCAGCATCGCAATTAAGATGTTAAGTTTTCGCTGGTTACCGCCAGACAGATGCTTCACTTTTTTATCCAGATGCTCAGCAAGCCGCCATTCTTCACACCGCTTCATCCATCTTTCTTCAGATGAATTTTTCGCTAACTTTCCAAAAAATCTTAAATTTTCTCGCGTTGTTAACTCATGATACACGGCAATCCCTTGTGGTACATACCCGATCTTCTGACGGATCGCCTTTTTCTCTTTTTTCACATCCAATTCATCGACCCTAACCGTTCCGTTCGTGGCGTTCATGATGGTTGCGATGATTCTGAGCAATGTAGACTTTCCAGCGCCGTTCGGGCCTACAACGCCGACGGTTTCTCCTTTTTGGATCAAGAAATTGATATTCTTTAAAACTTCTTTTTTGCCAAATTTCTTTGTTAGATTTTCTGCTGCAATCAAGCGCTGTCACCTGCCTTTATGGTTGAAAGTCCGTATAAGATGATGCTGATTCCGACAAATACAAGTGGTATCAGCAGTGTATCCTGGTGCAGTGATGATATGACCCAATATTGAGGCGTCCATTGTGCGGCTCGTTCTAAAAAGCTTGAAAGTTCATCACTTGGAAAAAACGTTCCGCTTAAAAGCGATGTGGCAAGTACCACAAAGAGTGTGATCGCCTGCCATGTGCGGTTGGCGTGAACAAAATAAGCGAAACTCAGGGACACCGCGTTTAAAAACAGCACGTAACCAACGAGCGACAAAATCACCGCTCCGTTTACCTCGAGTTCACCTTTCCACCAGCCAAAACCACATAACAAGGCCAGAAGCACAATCTGTAAAATCAGCACACCGAGGGCATTGCTGATCCAATACACAGAAAATCGGCCCACCGAATATGGGACTCTTGAGAGCATGCCTGAATCACGGTCTTTGATCGGCCAGCTGTTCCATAAAAAGCTGAACAACATTAAGAGGACGAGCATTCCTGGTATATAAATTGAAGGTGATCCGCTCTCTGCTGCTTCGGCTTTTTCACTTGTGACACCGACTTTGTAGTCAACAGTCATGAGCGGTTTTGGCTCCCAATGTTTGTCGCTAAACGCCCAAGCATCTTTCCAGACGGATGCTTGTTCTGCGGCATTGAGATTTTTGCTCTTTCCGTACGTTTTTAACACTGTGTTCGCGCCATACGAATTACTCGACAAACGCTTCACTTCGCTTGCAAAAATTTCGCGCACTAAGCCGTGTGAAATGGTTCCGGTTGAGAGCCACATGGTCACGAGTCCGTCTTCATCATTTTTCTGGATTTGATCCATGAATCCTTTTGGTATAAGAAAACCGATCGCCGCTTTTTGCGTCTCGATTTGTAGACGGGCTTCGTCGTCGGTAACCATACTTACAGCAATCGCCGGATTTTTACTCACTCTTTCAATAACGGTTTTGGAGTATTCTGTTGTATCCTCATCCACGATGACGACAGGGATTTTTGTTGCGTTTGCCGTCTTTTCAACAGACATGCTTAAAAAACTCAGCAAGAGGACGGGAATCAACAAGCCGATCCAGCTCAACGGACTTTGAAGCAATAATTTTATACGTGTAATGGCAATTGTCCAGACCATGGCAACCTCTTCTTTATTGTAATAAGTAATAACCCTGCCACCCAAATCATGACAGAAATACTGAGTAACACGATTACCGGCATCCAAGAATCATCGCCGACAAAGAGCGATTCTACTAAACCGCTGTGCGCGTGGTGCACCACATTAAGAAAGCTTACACCGCGCCACATTTCCGGCAGATAGGATAATGGTAAAATACTTCCGCTCGTGGCAGCCATACTTACGACGAGTATGATACCCGCGCCCCACTTTGCTCCGTTTCGCTGAAAAAGCTCTTGAACGAGTGCGAAAATGGAGGATACCGCTATACAGTAGGCTAAAGTGATGATTGTCGCGGACAGGCTCCACGTTTTGGTCACGCTGGAAAAAAGGGATATCAGAATAATACTTTGGATGACAAGCAGAGCGAAAACGGACAGAATGTTGCTAAAAAAGAAGACGCCCGACCTTACACCTTGAAGCGTTAGTCTTTCTCGCAGCGCTGTTTGTTCACTTCTTGCCGTTAAGCTCATGCCGAACAATCCGCCGACTAAAAGCAAAATCAGCACGCCTGACAGACTGTAAAACTCAACCGTCGTGATACCGCCGAACTCGCTCAGTGTTTCGGTTTCATAGATTTTGTTTCGATTTAAAGCCTGAAGAGTGAAATCGGTAATGATGGTGTCGCGATATTTCGCGAATTCCTCAGAACTTAAGCCCATCTTCCGTAAATAGTGAAAAGCTGCGTTCGCTCCGCTTTGGGCAGAGGAAATCAAGTTCGAGTTAGACACCATCACTTGCTTCAGCAGTTCAGCTTGAAAAGGGCGTTCTGGGTTTCCGATCACAGCAACGGGAATGTTCTTGCCACGGCGTATGCCCTTTGTGAAACCATCAGGCACGATGACCACGCCTGCAATTTCGTTCGCGGCTAAACGCTCGCTTGCTGCCGCTGCATCTGTTTTTTCAAAGACAAGAACGTTTTGCAGTTCTTCTGATTCTTCATACTGCTTCATCAGCAGTTTTGTTTCAAAGGTGTTATCTTCATCCACGATCGCGACGGCAAAAGGTTCGACCCACTGCTTATCTTCGAGCAGCGGTTTTAGTCCCAGATACGTGATTCCGAGCAAAAGGATCGGAAACAGCATCATGGCAAACAGCGGAAACGGCTGCTTTAGCCAGCATTTTACCGTTAGATGGGCAATGAGTAGCGTTTGCCTCATAGTGTCGTTCCTTTCGCTTAAAAATTTGTTCAGTTTCGATACCCGAAACTGGTCAGAACATATACATTGCGGGGTATTCTGCTGTTTCAATCCAGAAATTCATGTGCTTAATCCAGAAGTTATGGCTGTTTATCCACGAATTTTGCCATTCAATCCAGAAGTTTTGGCCAGATATCCACGAGTCTACAATCCTCAACAATTTTTGCGCAGCCCACTTCCACTACATACCCCTTATGAGTTTAAAAAAAGGACAAAGATCAACTTTGTTTGAAGTTATCTCTGTCCTTCTTATTATAAATCTAGTTTAGAATCCTTGGAACATTGAAGCGTTTTCGCCTACAAACTGCTCGATGTTACGCTGAATTTCGCTCATCATGCCCATCATTTCAGCATCGCTCATCTCAGCAACGTTTACTGCTTTTTCTTCTGATAACTCAAGGAACTTCAGCTTCTCACCAAACGTTGTTTTTGTTTTGATGTTCAGTCCAACGTTGATGTCGCCCATTGTTGCGTCGTTGCCAGTCAATGTTACTTTGTAATCGTGGTTCGCATAATCTTTATCAAGATTCTGGTCACCTGTATGCTCGATTTCGATCGTCATATCCGGAAGTTCCATTGGTGCATCGCCAGCTGGGACAAGGTTTGCTGTCCACTTGGATTTTTTATCCGTACCTTCACCTTTAATGTGGAATCCAATTCCTTCTGTTGTACCGTTTTCCGTCATTTCAAATTTCGCTTTAATGTCGCGTTTCTTGCCGTCTTTGCCTTTTGGTTCACTTTCCATTTTCACGTCCACAAGCAATGTTTCGCCTTCTGGACCTGCGTTAAGAACCCAAGAAGAGTTCGTTACGTCACCCTTCGTCCAGCTTTCAGACTTGTAGTTCATCGGAACCGCTTCTTCACCGTTAGCGCCAATTTTCATCGAAAGATCACGGCTTACTACTTTATCGTCTCCATCGATGATTACAACTTGCTTCATGCCGCCAGGGATTTGCAGATCATCGTTAATCCCTTTTTTCGCATCAGCTAAAACTTTTTTCAGTTCTTTTTTTGCGTCTTCTTTGCTCATGTTGCCTGTAGGTGCCATCATGCCTGTTTGAAGTCCGCCTTGCAATGCTGTTTGCTCAGCGATCGCATCTAGGATCTCGTCGTCTTTTTCAATCTTTTCAATAAAGTTCACAAGCATTGTTTTTGTTTCTTTTTCAGATAGAGAAACCGTTAGTTCGCGAAGCTTCTCCCCTTTAAAGTCAACATCGTCCTTCATTGTTACGTTTTCATCTTTAACGCTATCGGCATATACTTTTGCAAACTCTTGGAACGCTTCGTCACGCGCTTCTTCGCTTACGTCGCCTTCGATCGCTTTAAAGAAGTTTTCAAGCTTTTCCATGCCTTCGTATGATGGGTCGAACTTACGCATTACGTCGCCAAACTGATTGTTTGGAAAGTAAACGTTCTTGTCGTATGCAGCAGGAACACTCACTGCGGTTTGCTTGTTGTTTTGGTAAAAATCAGCTTTTACTAGATCTGTGTTGTTCATCGTTAACGAGACACCCGCAGATCCTTCTTCTTTTTTAGGGTCGTGCTGTGTTGTCATTTTAATTTCACTGTTTGATAGAATAGAGCCGATCATCATCGCTTCCATTCCGCCTGCTCCAAACATTGCAGGATCTACTTCTACACCTACGCGCGCTTCAGACTTATACGCTTCTTCACGCTGTTTCTCTTGAAGAGCAAGTGCATCTCCAAAACTGTCTTCAAAAGATTCGTTTAGTGCTTTAAATGTGTTTAGTTCTGATTTTAAGTACAATTCACGTGGAGATAGATCAATAAACATGGCATAAGCAGTTGCTCCGATCGCTAGCACTGCAATGATCGCAAGCCCAATGATCAACGGTCGTTTCTTGTTTCCAGTACTCTGATTAACTTGTGTTTCCATCGTTTGGTTGTCCCCCTCTTAATAAATATATAAGCTTTGTCCTACCAACTTATTACACTGTTATTCTAAAAAAATAGCAGCTTCTTTCTCTATTGGCTTTTATGGGTAAAAAAGGAATTTTTTCGCCCACAGTTTTCTACTATACCCTAATTCTAGAATTATATCCATCAAATCACATAGTAAGAAAGTTTGATTTTATTGGGTAATTAAAACTGTCCGAAGCTTCTTGATGGCAGCCTTCCTCCAAGACTTCACCGCGTATAGCGTAACCCCAAACTGATTCGCTATCTCGGCTTCACTCTTCATGTGAAAAATCCGCTGGATGACCCACCGCTGCTGATTTTCCGTAAGGTGCATTAGATATAGATTCAGCGTTTCGTCTTCTAAATACGGGATGTGATCTTGATAGGTCAGATGCTGAAACGTCAGCGACTCATGCGGATCATGGCTCACCTCTTTTTCTAGCCGCATCGCTTCTTTTCTTATTTCTTGTAAAATACGTCCTCGAACAAGGAGAAAGGCGTAGGAAGAGAACTGCCCTTTTTCAGGATCAAACGTTTCGTAAGCTTTCCAGAGTCCGAGTAAACCAGCTTGATAGTATTGATCAAAATGAGTGGTGAGATGATACCGCTTGATCCGGGACTTGATGAGAGGGTCAAACATGGCTGCTACTTCTTCAAAGGGCATGTTTTTCATGGGAATACTTCCTTATGGAATGTGCGCACATTCTGGGAATTCCGCGGTACCCTCACTATAGGTTGGAGTGGTTTTGTAAAACAAAGTCTCACTCTTTAAAAGTTGACTCAAAAAGTATGCAAAAAGATAAAAGTTGCAGGGAAACTTTTGAAAAGTTATCCACAGCATGGGTGTCAAATCACGAAAATCTACATATTTTTTGTGTGAAATGCTCAATTTCGTAAAAATCGGGTGTTGTTTTTGAGTAAAAGAAAGCTGTTTGTGGATAAGTGCTGTTATGCAATTACTGTTGTTTTTGGAAGTGGTTGATTTCCGTTCCAGGTTGCTCGCTTTCCGGGGGGCGGGCGGTGAGCCTCTTGCCGCTACGCGCCCTTAAGGGTCTCACCTGTCCCACTCGTCCCCCAGGAGTCTCGCACCTTGCACTCCTATCAACTTGTCAACGAAGAGGAAGACCAAAATTACTTAAAAGCAGCACTATTTTAGTTAAGAGCTTTTTAAACAAAGCATTAACAAAAGACCTTCAAAAAAATTTTTACCACCATGCCTCCTTTTACTCATCCACTGGAATTTATGATGTGAAAGGAGGTGAGGCACATGGCAACAGCAGCTTTGATTGGTTCTTCGATGCGATTAGAGTTTGACGGAGGTCTGGATGCAGACTTGAAACCGGTGGTGAAGTATAAAAGCTTTGCAAACGTAAAGACTTCTGCTACCCCTGACCAGCTTTATGCAGTAGCAAGCGCGTTGACAGGACTTCAAGTTTATCCACTTCTGATGATCAACCGCAATGATTCCTTCGCGATTCACTCTTAAGAAGGAGTCGTGAGGAAAATATAATAGAAAGGAGGGATTTCAATGGCCAAAGTGCTTGAATTGCAGTTTCTTAACCAGGAAAACAAAACGGTAACCATCCGCTTGGATGCTCCAATTGAACCGGTTGATCCTGCAGCTGTAAACGCAGCGATGGACACCGTAATCGCCCAAAACATCTTCACTTCATCAGGCGGAAATTATACGAGCAAAAAAGGTGCGCGTATCGTTGACCGTGAAGTGAGCGAGATTACGCTGTAAGTTTTAAAGCGAGTAAATAGCGACCGTAAAAAACCGTCTTCTAACCATTTAGTTTAGAAGGCGGTTTTATTTTACCTGTGGATATTGTTGATAATGTGGATAAATAAGTGGATAGATAGATTTGACGATAAGTTTATTTTAAAAGCGAATGTGGATAACCTCTGGATAACTCAATATATAGGGGGATAAGTTTATCGATTGCATCATTTTGGAAGCGGTTTATTACAGCGCTTTTTATGGTAATGATTTTGGGTTTTCGATATAATGCTTAACAAATAGAAGTTTTTTAAAATAAAAGGAAATTATGCTACAATTATGGTAAAATAGTACAAACATAAAATAGTTGGAGGAAAAGGCATGGAATTTAAAATCGGTGACATTATTGAAACGTTCGACGGCTTAAAAGGAGAAATTACTTCATTGTTGACCAACACCGCTGTTGTGGACTTTTCCGTAACAGAAAATTATACCGAGCATTTTGAAGATGCAAAGCAAGTTGTTCGCCTAAATGATATTCGTCAAGTGGTAAAAAGCTAAATCGATATATACGCAAAAACAGCCCTTTTGTTTTGAACAAAACAAGAGAGCTGTTTTTTTGGTTGTATTAAAGGTTTTTACGATTGTTTTGAGATGTCACGCCAACGGATACCACATTTTGATCGTTTTCAGTAGTATACGCGGTTTGATTTGATCCAGAAGAATAATCTTGCAGATTATCTTTTCCGATCGGGTTTTCCGTTAGTTCTGTTCCCGCTTCTTTTAGTTTTGTACTGATGCTGCCGATCTCCCCTTTTGTTTCTTTTGCCGTGGAGAGCACCTCGTTCGAGATTTCTTTTAACGTATTGATATTGCCAAATACATCTTTATTGAGGCGTTCGTATAAAACTTGCGCGTCACTGATCGCATCTTTTAAGGTAGTTGTTGCAGTCTTGAACTGGCTGATCATCTGATCCTTCACTTCACCCGGGTTTTGTTTCACTTCGGTTATCATCTTGCTCGAACTGTCCTTCAGCCCTACTGCTGTGTTTTTCACTTTTGTCCGCGTATTGTAGTCGATTAAGGCAAGTGCTCCGCCAACGATCCCACCGACTATGATTCCTCTTAAAAGTTTGCTGTTTTGCGGGTTTGCCACTCGTTCTGTTTGAGCTGTGCCATACGTATTTTCTTGGTACAACCCGCTTTCATATCCGTTTCTAGTGTTTACACTTTGTTCCATTTTGAGTCCTCCTTCAAATAATTTTTTTCGTAGTATGGGGATTCCCTTTTCTCTAAAAGATAAACGTTTGGGTACGCCATATCAGGATAAACAATCATTTTACATAAAAGTTGGGATAACTCCTCATACTATGAAAAATCATTGTGAAATGGAGGTTTTTAGAATGGGAAAAGACAGACAAGAGAAGAAACTGAGAGAGTCTGGACGCGTTGAATCTGACCGTGATCAAGATTTGAAGTATTCAGGCGCGGCTAAGATGGAAAGCCCTGATGAAGCGCGTGCTCGCAATCATCAAGATCAGTAATCAATGATTTGTTAGCCAATCCGATGGCCCATGAAGGTGATTTTTACCTTTTTGGGTCGTTTTTAATGTGGCGCATCCTAAAGTTAGCGGTTTTTGTCGAAAATCGTTTAAAATATTTTATCCGTGAAATTATTTGAAGTTACCGTGAAATTCTCAGGTGACCTACATCTAAAACATACATTCATCGAAAAATATCCTCTCTGGACACGGATCACAAAAAAAGAGGCATTCCCTCAACAAATCGAGTTCACACCCCTGTCTTACTTCAATTTTATCGACCTTACAATGAAAAGGGCGATCGTTCCAGTGATTCCGATAATAAAAACCGGCAGAATCCATACACCAAGCCCCTCCTGAGCTCCTTGTGCCACTCCTGTACTCACCCAGCTCATAAGAACGAAGAACAATAGCATCTCGTTTTTAATCATATTCAGCATCAGACGGGCATTTTTGTATTGTCTCTCTGCGTTTTCTTGAGTTAGATTAAAATAATTGTAGATGTGCGGAAATTTTTCAACGACCGTAAGAAGAATCCATGTCATCAATCCGATTACGAGTAAAATCCAAAGATTGATTTTACTTCCCCAGCCGTCTGGTTCACCCGCTGCGTTAAAGTGAGTTGGAACGGTGTCTGGGATGGACGGCCATTGCATAATTAGACTTCCGGTACATGCTATGAACAAGCAAATCGCCACTATATCAAGAATGTTTTCGAGCAATGTCTTAGGAATTTTAAGTTTCGGCCGAATTTCATACATTGTGTTCAACCTCCTCTATTCGACTAATACGGTTTTTTCCAGGTAAAGTTTCGTTCTTATTGTATTTGTGGAAATTCACATTTATAGTTAAAGTATCTTTTTTCCAATAGGAGGACTTATGAAACTAGGCGCATTTTCGGTAAGTTTAAATGTAAAAGATATTCACAAATCAAAAGCATTTTATGAAACACTGGGATTTGAAGCATTAGGCGGGGATATTACTCAAAACTGGCTGATCATGAAAAATGAAAGTTGTGTAATCGGTCTTTTCCAAGGCATGTTTGAAAAGAACATCCTAACGTTTAATCCAGGATGGAATCAAAACGCCGAAAGCCTTGATGAGTTTACAGATATTCGCGAACTTCAAAAGCACCTTAAGGAACAAGGAGTAAAGCTGCTTACGGAAGCCGATGAAACGAGCACAGGGCCCGCTAGTTTCACGATTGAAGACCCAGACGGAAATCCTATTCTTGTAGATCAACATAGATAATACATAAAAACGTCCAGATTCATTTCTGGACGTTTTCTTATTCCTTATTTATTTTCTATTCCCATCGCGATAATAAACCAGTTTGCTCCGTTTTTACTTCCGATCTGGAAAAAGAGCGCAATGATTTCTTCGCGGGTAAAATGTTGAGTTAATCGGCCGTAAAGTTCATCTGGCAGCTGTCCATGATAAGCCATGATGTGGTCTGCAAGTTCTAAAGCTAGCCGCTGGCGGTCTGATAGTTCAGAGTTTCCTTGTTTCATCGCTGTTTGTCGAGTGGACTCGTCCAGAGTCCCGTAGTCCATGCTTTGTCAGTAATCGCAGCCGTTGTTTGAGGCCGCACGCAAGCGGAGCATTTCCATAAGTTCTGGTTCCAGGATGTTGTTCAGTGCTTTGTCCATTTGCTGAAAAGCATCAAGAATTCCCGGCGCATTAGCAAGGGCTTTTTTAAATGGTGTTCCTTCAACATTCACTTCAGGTAACCGTGCCATTTTTTATCCTCCTCCTTATATACACTTCTTTTTAAGCTTACATGATTTTTCCAAAGTGTCACATTATTCTGTTTCAGTTCACGTATTTGCGCTTCCTTTACAGAGTTGTTATGTAATGTTTACTATCGTAACTTTATCTTAAGATAATAAAATGGTTACACGTGTTACGCTTTAACCATAGATAAAAAGTCTCGCTTTCGACAGCGTTGTAGTAAGTTATAATTATTTTCAGATAACAATAGAGGGTTTTGTAGAATGCTGTTGAATTCCTTACTAACCAAAGCCAAGTCGCTTGGTAAATACATCTGAGGAGTGATTTTTATGTTAAAGCGTTTCGTGGCAGTTGCCGCATCAGTACCACTAGTCGTCTCTTTGGCTCTTCCAGCTTCAGCTGCTGAGTCAGGAGTGAAGGAAGCTTCGTTTACACCTTCAGCTAAGCAGGAAGCTGCATCTCAGGAAATTATCGTACACTTTAAAGATTCTGTTTCAGCTGCAAGCTCTGTTGAAAATACAGTTTCAAAGTTTGGCGGTAAAGTGGTGGATGTGACGAAAGACTTTACCGTTGTAAAAGTCGATGGCAGTGTGGCAGAAGCTGTTAAGAATTTCGAGAACCTTGACTCGGTTGAATACGCTGAGCCAAATGCCACGTTTCATGCAAGTTATGTTCCGAACGATCCTGCATACAAGCAGCAATACGCTCCTCAAAAAGTTAGTGCCGAGCAAGCTTGGGACACAACGCAAAGTGCGTCATCTGTAAAAATCGCCGTGATTGACACAGGCGTTGACTATAACCACCCGGATCTAGCCGGAAAAGTAATTAAGGGTGCTGACTTTGTTGATGATGACAACGACCCGATCGATGAGAACGAACATGGAACTCACGTTGCCGGAATCGCAGCTGCGAACACGAATAACGGTGTTGGTATCGCAGGACTCGCTCCTAAAGCTTCTATTCTAGCTGTTCGCGTGCTGGACGCAGAAGGCAGCGGTTCATTGGATGATGTTGCACAAGGCATCCGTTATGCGGCTGACCAAGGCTCGCAGGTTATTAACTTAAGTCTTGGTGGATCGGTAGGTACGCAGACGCTTCAAGATGCGGTGAACTATGCTTGGAATAAAGGTTCCGTTGTTGTAGCTGCGGCTGGCAACTCTGGTGTAGCCCTTCCTAGCTACCCTGCTTACTATTCGAACGCGATCGCGGTAGCGGCTACTGATCAAAACGATCAAAAAGCTTCGTTCTCTAACTTTGGTACGTGGGTTGATATCGCTGCTCCTGGAGTTGCCATCTATTCGACAACACCAAACAATCAGTATGCGAGTTTCTCAGGTACTTCCATGGCATCACCTGTTGTTGCGGGTGTAGCTGGACTTCTCGCCGCTCAAGGTAAAAATGCTTCACAAATCCGTGCAGCGCTTGAAGATACGGCAGATCCTGTAACAGGCACAGGCACGCTGTTCCAAAACGGCCGTGTTAATGCCGCAAAAGCCGTACAGCAATAATTTGTGAAAAGTTGTTTCATAGCCTCTAGAAGTCTTTTGTATAAGACTTCTAGGGGTTTTTTGTTTAAAATCCTAAAAGAATGTGGTTTTTAAGGTGGTTTGTCCTAATTACTTCTTTGATATGTTGATTGGAGCGGAAGGCTGCGAGACTCCTGCGGGACAGGCGGGCAGGTGAGACACTTAAGAGTGAAACGTCCAAATGTGGCTCACCGCCTGCCCCGCGGAAAGCGAGCAGCCTGGAGCGAAAATCAACACTTCCAAGAGCAACAAAGCTTTGCAAAAACTATCTTGTTTAAAATTCGCTTTTATATGAAAAACTGTTAACAGGAAACGTGTTAAGAGCGGAGGTTGTTCCTATGTTTGGTTTTGGTAAGCAAAAGAAACGAACGTCGCAAGGTTCTGGCAAGAGCGAATCGACTGAGGTTGAAAAAAGACAGAGCGAAAAAGAAGCAGAAGAAAAAATTGTGTACTTTTTCTTGATCAGCACAGCGATTTTCGGAATTGTCGTATTGTATCTTGGAATATCTAAAGAAATGTCATTGATTTTTCATGCCCCTATGTCATAATAGGTGTAACTTTTATAACGTTTCAGCCGATTTATTCGGTCTCTTATTTCGAGCAGGCGGAGGGATTTAGCCCTATGAAGCCCGGCAACCACCTATTTTATAGGCACGGTGCTACATCTAACAGTTTACAAAACTGAAAGATAAGAGGATTGTACGGAATCATTCGTCCTCTTTTTTTAAAAGAGGGCGTTTTTTAGTTTATTAGAGAGGATGATGTGATTTATGGGTCTTAATAAAGCCGATCGCATAAAGAAGATGCGCGTTCCTGAGGTTGATGAAAAACTTGAAGGCAGGTTGCCGCCTGGACAAGTCATGACGGAACGGTTTCCCATTTTGCATGAAGGTGACGTGCCTGTTTATGACATGAAAAAATGGTCGTTATCTGTAGAAGGACTCGTTGGGAAACATGTCGAATTTACTTTTGAAGACATCATGAAGATGCCGCAAACGACAGTCGTACGCGATATTCATTGTGTAACGAGATGGTCACGATTCGACAATGCGTTTGAGGGCGTAAAGTTTACAGACTTTCTGAAGCACTTTAATGTGGATCCGAAAGCGAAGTACGTGATGGTCCACGCGGATTACGATTATACAACGAATGTGCCACTTGAAGATCTGCTGCGTGACGATGTACTGCTCGCACACTCGTTTGAAGGTAAACGGCTGACAGACAAGCACGGTTTCCCGCTTCGTCTTATTGTGCCTCATCTGTATTTCTGGAAAAGTGCAAAGTGGATCCGAAAGTTTGAATTTTTAGCGGAAGATCAGCCTGGTTTTTGGGAGCAGAATGGGTTTCATATGTACGGTGACCCGTTCAAGGAGGAGCGTTTCTCGAGCGACGAGTTTGAGATGCCTGAGGATGAGTGGAAGAAGAAAGAGTATGATTGATTGTTAGGAAAAAAGTAAAGGGAAAAGTAAAGCTACCTTTTCCCCCTTAGCATTTTGATTTCGTTTTTGAGTGCAGTCAACTGATCTTGGATTTCTTTCATCTGCGCTTCTTGTTCTTGCTGATCTTTTTGAGCTTGCGCTTGATCGATGTAGATTTGCTTTAGCGCGATGGCAGCACTAAAAGTTGCCAGGAAATCACCGGCAGTTACTAGCGTTGATGCAAGTAAGGCGAGTTCAGCTGCAAACGTTGCACCGTCCTTATTGTTCGCTAAGTATTCTTCTTCTGCTTCTGCTAAAATGACGTCTACTACACGCTGGTTCAAACCATTCACTCCTCACACCCTGATATCTACCATACAATATGCGTTTGCCCTAGTTCCGGTGCCCGATTTAACTGTTTAGAATGCTGGATTTCGGGTGCTAATTTTTATTTCTTTCTTAATGTAAAGGCATTTTGACCGATATTATCCATATTAGGGGAGGTTTGGCGATGGAACACTGGCTGTCTTTTCGGATTCCGTTTGATATCATTTCAATTTATATTTTGCTGGCTGCTTTTATTATTGTCGGCATATTCTCAAGCCTGCTTCGAACAGCCTTACCAGAGTGGTCTGTCAGGATTTTTAGCTACACGGGGTTTGTTGGCGTGATCTTTGCTTGGCTGAAGCTGCTAGAGTATTAATACATACATAAAAAAACGCCTGGGGTTGTGATGCCCCTGGCGTTTTTGGTGTTTTATAAAGATTTAAAAAGCAATTTACGCAGTACAGGCATGAGGTAGTCCACAAGTTCCGCAGCACTTGGTACAACAACGTTTTGCGGACCGTAAATGTTCTGCATCAGCTTCTCTTCTTCCTCTGTTATTTCTCCGTTTGCTATAAACATGCCGATCGTTTCGATTCCGAGTTTTCGAGTTCGAGTAACCGCTTCGTGCGTATCGAGCACACCGTGCGTTTCGTAATCAAAGGCAGCTGGCTCACCGTCTGAGAAAACGAGCAGAATTTTTTGCTGCTCCAGCCGTTTTGTGAGCTCCTCACCCATTCGCCGGATCGAATAGCCGTCACGATTGTCTTCTTGCGGCTCGAGCTGGATGATGGATGCCCCTGACTGATGAAGTGAATTTCGGTAGGAGATCACCTCATGAAAGTAGTTCGGCTGGTCGTTCGTTGTAGCATCAGCAGCATCTTCCCAAAAACCGACGACAGAATGCGGAATTCTGAGCGCTTTTAGCGTTTCGTGAAAAAGAACGATACCCTTTTGCGTCTCTTCCATCTTGTTGAACATGGACGCTGAACAGTCTACGAGCAACGTGAACGTTGTGTCGAGTTCATGCTGAGATTCTTGTTTCTTTCGGAAAAGTCTTGGGTTCTTGTCGGTTGCTAGTCTTGTAAGCTTCTTCCCAAGTCTTCCAAAATGCAGATCTTCTCTTGGTGCTGTTCGCTTGTGCTCCATCGTTTTTAAGAAGTTTTGTTTGAGCTGCGAGACGAACGGAGCAATTTCTTGGTTGTATTCATCGTATTGCGCAATTTCGTCTGGTGATGCTTGTTTTGCAGGAACAAAGTGTTCGGTTACGTTTTTGTTTACTTCCCCGTATGGAAAATGGTTGACAGAGTCGGAACCAGTTTGGTTGTTGTCGGTTTCGGCTTCGTGTTCGTTTTCGGTGTTGAAGTCGTTATTGTCCGTCGACTGCGCGCTCGTTTGGACCGATCCAAACACCGCATCTCCACTTTCGGCCTCCCTCGCACCTTCTCCTAATAAATCCGTGTTTGTCCCTTGATCGAGATCCATTTGTAAAAATGAATCCTGGGGGTCAGATGTTTCATCGTGCCAGGACGAGTGTGATTCTTTCTCTTGATCGTCTTCATCCTTTTCGGAATCATCATCTTTAGTAATTGTTTTCTTCGTTTTTGTTTCGTTGTTGCGTGTTAGGTCGTCAAAATCCTGTTCGTTTTCTTGAGTTGTATCTGTGTGTTTCGACTGATCGCTGAAACTGCGGTAAGCGGTTTTCATGTCTTTCAGGTCAGTGTATGCTTGTATGATTTCAGCCATTTGGATGATAATTGCAGCAATGTTTTGTGTTGATTGAGCTGTCGTTAGTTTTGTGAGCAGCGGTCGCAGCTCTTGGTAGAGTGCTTGCGTTTCTTGCGGCACCGTCACAAAGCGTTTATTGGCTAAAAGGATGATATGACAAAAAAGCGCGTCGAGTTCACGCTTTTGCTGAATATGTTTTCGGTACTCCCGATTGTAGTGCACCTGGAATGTTTCTTTACGCAGCTTAAACGCATGTATCATCCCCGGCCGGTCATATGTACAGATCTGTTCTAATCGGAAGTCTTCCGCGAATAGAAGGACCTGCTTGAGAAATTCCCGGTGCGGATGGGATTTCAGCTGCTGAAGCGTGTTCCAAATCACGTGGTCATCCGTATGAAATTGCGTTCCGTAGCTGCGCAAATACACGTCCGATTTCCAGCCTTCCAGCTGAATGTCGCGCGGGTATGGGTTCCAGAATTGGCTGACGTGAGTGACGCCGCTTTTTCGTTCAAGGTACGAGTGGTACGAGAACGAAACATCCATTTTATCCACTTTTGAGAGTGAGCGTGAAAGATCGATCAGTTGCATGTGAACAAAAGAATCGATCTTTGTATCCGCAAATATTAGGAATTTCATCTAGGGAAAACCTCCAAAATCGTCGTGGGAAATAAATTGTGTGGGGTCAGACCCCATTTCCCAGCTTACGCAAACAGTGTCGCAGCCACGTTGGAAACGAGGGCGCGTTCGCGGGCATCTTCGAGCTTGTCGGCGATAGCGCGCTGGATGGCGCGCTTCGCCGGCAAGTAGACGGAGAGGTCGGCCGCATCTAGCAGTGCGCGGATGGATGCGGCGTCCTCGGACAGATGGCCGGCTTTCGCCTGACCGATAAGGTCAGATGAAAGCTGGACAAACTTCGAGAGAACGTCTTCGTCTTTTTGCTGAGACTGGTTTTTAAGCATTTCTTTTAATGTATCACCTTGAATATAAGGCACTTCGATCACAACGAAGCGATTTTTTAACGCCTCATTAAGCGGCACCGTTCCGATGTACCCTTCGTTAATTGCAGCGATGACATTGAATCCAGGCTGCGCTTTTACCACTTCACCAGTAAACGGATTTGCAATCGTACGGCGGTAATCGAGCATTCCGTTTAGAATCGGGAGCGTTTCTGGTTTTGCGATGTTGATCTCATCGATGTAGAGAAAGTGTCCGTTCATTGCCGCTTTCGTTACAGGTCCTGGAATGAACTCAATCTCTTGCTTTCCCTCGTTGTAGCTTAATGTTTTGTGGCCGAGAAGAGCTTCAGCGTCTAAGTCAACAGAAGCGTTCACTTGATGAAGCGGCTGTCCGAACACGTTTGAAAGCAGCTCGGCTAGCTTCGTTTTACCCGAACCAGTCGGTCCCTTTAACAGGACATTTTTTCCTAATGCCAGTGCGATCACAGCATCTTCTATAAGTGAAGCGTCAGGCGCTGTGTAGCCGCGCTCACCAATCAATTCTTTATATACATCCGGCAAGTTTTCTAATCGTTTCGTCGCCTCTTTCTGCAGCTTTTCTTTTATTTCAATCGGAATTTGAAGATTCATATCAAAAATCCTTTCTATTTCGATGATCTGTTTCAAGATCACCTTATCTATCAACAGTATTTCCACTAATTAGCTGTGTAAAGCCTTACACAATGTAACATTGTAAGCTTTTTCAGTGCAAGTGGCGTGTTTGATGGTAAACATGCAAGTGCAATTGCATCACAAAAAAAGCTGATCAAAAGGAATCAGCTCTCATTTCAAATCATGAAGTTTCCTTAGATTTTTTCACTGTGAACGCGTAGTAAGTTGCGAACACCACAACCATTATCGATAACGTCATGATTCCCTTCGTTTCTTTTTCAAATGAAGTCATACCAATCAGAAATTCAGGTACAAACAAAATGACAGGTATGACAATCGTAAACCACGTTTTGCTCCATAAAGCGATTCCGATAAAAATTCCAGCTGCAAGTATTGCTGCCACAATATTTCCTGTTGTTCCTAGGTCAATTACTGATGGCGTATTGTATGCTTTGTTTGCCAGCAAAAGTCCTAAAAAGAGAGCGAATGGAAAACTTCCTAACAAGAAAAAAATTACTCCGTTTTTAACTTTAGAAAGCTCTCGGCTAGCTAAGAACTTGAAGGTTTTCATATATAACAGAGTTAGAAGCAAGCATGCCACAGGATATCCGATGACTTGAAGAAGCGAATATTGCACTCCGCCTCTGATGGCATCTCCTAACAGCACATAAGCAAAGACCCCTAGTACGATCACTGGAAAATACGATAACCATTTGAAATCAAACGACATCTCCTCTGATAGCTGCTTCATGTATACTTTTGGCGAGCTTCCGACAATATGCTGAACGGATTTGCCGCGCTTTTCCGCTTCCATCAGATGATCTTCTAATTCTTCTACGATTTCATTAATCTCGTCGTCCTTTTTACCACTTGAGAATAAATAAAGTCTTAAGTTATCTAAAAAATCCTGACTTTCTGCCGTTAACGTATGTTTTGGCGCATTCATTTTTCGCTTCCTTTCTTTTGCAAAATTTGATCCACTGATCGGCTTAACTGACTCCATCTTTCAATAAAAGCCTCTAGCTCTTCTTCACCTTTTTTCGTAAGTGAATAATACTTTCGCCTTGGACCTGCCGTCGATTTCTTTAACGTTGTGGTTACGAGTTCTTCTTTTTGCATCCGAATTAATAGCGGATAGATGGTTCCCTCACTCGTTTGTTGAAAACCGTAAGTCTCCAGCTTTTCAGCTAATTCGTAGCCATACACTTCACCTTCTTGGATAATAGCTAACAGACATCCATCGAGAATCCCTTTTAACATTTGAGTGTTTGACATATAGGTGCACCTCTTTTCACTACCTTGTATTACAAGGGTATTGAACAAAAAAGAATGCCTTGCATGACAAGATATACCAATAGTATATGCAGAACTAACTTGTATTGCAAGGTATTTGTGTAAAATAACTCCAATATTATTTTTCTTTCTTCATAAGCTCTACCACATGAGGTTTCGGATCCCAGCAATTGAACTGGTACTGTGGTTTTGTCTCAAAACCAAGACGTACGCAGTGATAACGCATACCTTGGCTCGTTTTTTCCGGCTTGAAATTTAAACATGTCGCGCAGCAATGATACTTACTTTTATCCATAATCGTTAGCCTCATTCCTTTAACGGTCGGTAAAATAACTCTTTATGATCGCCATATATTCCCGCACGTGCGCTTGAGGAACTGATGAGATTCTGAGCGGTGATCCAAGACCCTCAGCTTCAATTCCAACACGTTTTGCAATCATCTTTGTTCGAAAAAGATGAAAATCACTCGTAACGACTAACAATTGATGATCGGCACCAATCATTTCCTTCGTATATAAAAGATTTTCGTACGTACTGGTGGCTTTTTCTTCAATCTGTATGCGTTCAGGCTCAATCCCATTCTCTACTAAATAGTTTTTCATGATCGTGCCCTCACTCGTTGTTTTTCCGAATCCAAGCCCGCCGCTCACGATAAAGTTAACATTTGGATGGTTCTCGGCATAAGCGAGCGCTTGATCCAGCCTTCCTTTAAGAACAGCACCAGGTCGGTTGTTCTTTGTCCCGCCGCCAAGAACGAGGATGGAGTCTATCTTTCCTGAGACCTTCCCCGGGTCAGTATTAGCAGATGTCAGAATAAGAGTTTCTAGAGTGGCGGCAAAAAGCAGGCAAAGCACCACAATTGTCACAGTTGTTTTTTTATAGGTTTGAAAAAGTTTCATAGCCGTATTGTGTCGATAATAGATGATGAAAAGAAACGCACCTAAAAGGAAGAAAACCGCCAAACCCATGTCCATGTTGGTCGTTTGGATGAGCATAGCCGTTGCATACACGAGAAAAATAATACTAAGTGCTAAAAATAGTTTTTTCATAGATTTCTCTCCGTTCATCTATTTCTATATTCTAGGATATCAGAAAAAGAAAAAGAGCGGAGAATGAAGACTCCGCTCTTGGAAATTTATTTGGTGTTTTTGTTTTTTTCAATCTCTTTTTCAATCTCGTTTGTAATGTTAGCTTTTATGTCAGTGGTTGACTTAGTAGCAGCATCATTCATTTCTTGTTTCTTTTTCGCCATTGCTTCCTCTTTCTTCTTTGTTACTTCAGCCATTTCGCTGTTGTAGTGGGACTGTATTTCAGTCTTTTTGTTTGTGATAATCTTTTGTTTCTCATCTTCTAGCTCTTGTTTAGCACCTGAGAAGATAGAAGCAATGCTTGTGCTTAGATTCTTCAATAGTGACTTTTCTTCATCCTGAAGAGCTTGATCTATTTCTGGCTTATAAGTGAACGAAACGATCTGGTTGTAGAGATAATCAGCAAGTTCCGGCTTTGCAGCAAATGCAGATGTTGAACCCACGCCTAATGCCAAAGTGGATGCTAAAACAATTTTAGGCCATTTCTTTCCTGCCTTTTTCTTTGCACTGAATTTTTCTTTTCGAGAGATTTCCATAACAAAATACCCCTTCCTTTATATATAGAACTCATAAAGAAAGCGGTCGGTTGCGCTACTAGCTTCAGTTGTCCCAAGCGCCCACATACAGAACAACCTTCACAGCTCCACACTATCTAATTATATTCTGATACTAAATTACCACCAGCTCCATTCACTGTAAATGGGTATTTAGTAAGTTATTACTAAATTTTCATTTTAGTAGGATTTTATTTAAAGATTCTATTATAGGTTTTGTATTGGAGGTATTTATTTGGGTAATTTTTTAAATCCCATTTTTAGAATTTCATTTGAGAACAAAAGAAAAACGACATTGTCCACCTCCAGTGGACAATGTCGTTTAGAATGTATTTGTCTGGGGTCTGTCCCCCTTTGTGAAACTCCCCACAATGTAGGCAAAGAAGGATAGCACGATTGGCATTACAACCGTATGCATGCCCCATAGGTTCGGATAGTTCAGGTGCAGATACATATAAGAGCCAACTCCGACGAGTATAGATGCGATCGCTCCGTTGGCATTTCCTCTTTTCCAATACAGCCCCATAACAATTGGCCAAATGAAGGCTGCTTCTAATCCACCGAATGCAAAGAGATTGAGCCAAATCAGCAAGTCTGGCGGATGAATGGCCATCGCGAACACACTTAATCCGACTACAGCTGTGATACCGAAGCTTAGTTTTTTTACAAATTGCTCTTCTGCATCTGGCTTGATGTAATTGATATAAACATCCTTTATAATTGCTGAGCTGACGAGCAGTAGCACAGAGTCAACCGTTGACATAACGGCAGCAAGCGGCGCAGCCAAAACGATCCCTGCCAACCACCCTGGCAGTACCTCGAGTGCCAATAAAGGCATTACTTTATCCGGCACCTCGATACCAGGAAGGACTACTCTTCCAAACACACCAGCTAAGTGCATGCCTAACATAATGAATCCCACAACGAATGTTCCGATGATCATCGCTCGATGCATGGCTTTTGCGTTTCGGTAGCTCATCGCTCTAACCGAGATCTGCGGCAATCCTACGACACCCACACCAACCAAAATCCAAAATGATGAAACATAAAGAGGTGTAAGGGATTGATCAGATCCGAACGGCGAAATGAGATTTGGGTTTTCCGCTCTTAACTCACTCATAATGTTTTCGATTCCGCCACCTGCTATAATCGTTCCTGCTAGTATGATGACCGTCCCGATCACCATGACAACGCCTTGGATCGCATCTGTAATCACGACAGCTCGAAATCCACCTGCGATAACATAAACGAGGACAGAACCCGAAAAGATAAATAGGGCTGTTGTATAGGATAACCCGGTGAACGACTCGATTAGCCTTCCTCCGCCCACCCATTGGGCAGCCATCGCTGAAAACAAGAAGATAACAATGCTTAACGCTGACAATATGACGACCCACTTGCTTTCATAACGCGCTTTTAAAAAATCAATAAGTGTAACTGCGTTTATCTTACGAGCCACTATCGCAAACTTTTTTCCGAGGACGGCTAGTGTAAAATAACCTGTCACAAGCTGCGCCATAGCGAGCAATACCCAGCCAAGCCCTAATTGATAAGCAGCACCTGGCCCTCCAATAAAGCTTGAAGCACTACCATAAGTGGCCACCATCGTCATAGCGAGCACAAAGCCGCCAAGTTCTCTGCCTGCTAAAAAGTAATCTTGTAAAAAAGAAGGTCCACTTTTTATATGACGAGAGGTGTAAATACCAACTAGAAAAACAAGGATCAAAAAGAACGCTAAAGGAAGGATCACATCCCAGTTCATCGAACATCGCCCTCCTCTTTTGGCCCTGAATCTTCTGTATCAAACGGAACTTCTTTGAAAAAGAACTTCACCATGATATATACCAAAACGGTAAAAACAATAAATCCTATAATACAACTGTAAAAAAACCATGCAGGAAATCCAAGTATGTATGTGTACTCTTTAACAGGACGTCCACCTAGACCGTAAGCAAACGCATACCACCAGATAAAGTTTAAGATAGCGAGCACAGTACCCATAATGGCTTCTTTGTTTGAGACTCGATATCGCCAGTCCGTTCCCTTTTTCATTGCCCAACCCCCTGGAGTTTCAATACATAAAATAAGTCCACTCATTACTATGGCAAATTCATTTCACCTTGTCGAGTTCTTTCGACTTTAAAGAACATTTCTATTCCTACTCATGATATCCCTGTTTACGTGACAATATAAAACGAGCACCCTTTTTAAGGTGCTCGTTTTCAATGATTATTGAGTTATTGAAGCGGTGGTTGTGTCTGTTGTGACGGGGCATAAGCGTTCAGCATGCTCGTCATATCTTGTTGGTTGAGCTGTGGAACTTGATAATAATGATGCTTATTTTGCCAGATTGACAGCTCGTAAGCCATCTCTATCCAGTTCGGGATTCCGTCTGCTAAAACACGTCTCATAACGGGATTGGTAACTTCTAAGGTCGCCATCGCTCGTAAAGATGCATTGGACTTTAATGTTCCTAGGATAAGGGATGAAACAGACTCATCATTTAATTCGGTCACGCTTTGAATCGGTTTTTTAGGCTGCGCTGGCTTTAATCCGTATACAAAGTCATTGTCTTGCTTCATCATATAAGACTCTGTTTTGTGAGCTGGATTTGTTCCTGTTTGAAAAGCCTGCACACAAGCATTGTATTCTCTTGAAATATACTGATAGTGGCTGTTCAGCATCGTTTTTAATTCCGGATCCTGCACGTGACCACCGCACATCGTGTATAGATTTAATGTAGAAACTATGCCACTCAGCATTTCATGAACATCAAACATCTCATGACCGCCATGGTTGAGTTGAGCAGGTACTTGACCAGTTTGCATGTTTTGATGGATGAATTCGGGACTGTTAGTTGCTGCTGGCTGCTGGCTTTGATTCGGGTTTGGTTGATTCGATTGATTTGGATTCAAAATGTATACCTCCGTTAAATAAAATACGGGGTTATTTTGTGTAGTTATAACCTAGATATTCGTTTTCTAGCTATTTTTTCGGAAAAATTTCCGGGGAAATTTGATAAGAAATGCTATAAACGCTGTACTTTCGACAAAAACATTGTGAATTTTGTTTCGGAAAATGTATAACTTTGCGAAAAGGAGTGATTCGAACCGATTGCATTCCCGCTTCCTTCTGGGGTTTTACTCAAAAACAATAAGGGAAATAAATTGTTTGGGGTCAGTCCCCATTTCCCACATACGGCTATCAGCAAGTATAATAGAAGTACAACTGAAAGGAGGTGAAAATTATTCCTAGATCACCCCGAATTTGGTACCCCGATGCTGTTTATCACGTGACGACTCGCGGAAACCGCAGGGAACCCCTATTTTATTCCCATCTGGATTTCCACCGCTACTTAAAGATCTTAAGTCACTGTGTTAAAAAGCACGCTGTCGAGCTCTTCTCTTATTGCCTCATGACAAACCATACGCACCTTCAAATTCTGTGCAGCAAGTCCCCACCTGGAGAATTCATGAAAGAACTAAATGAAACGTATGCCATGTACTTCAACAATAAATATGAATTAACTGGCCATGTATTTCAAGGACGCTACGGAGCAGAATTGATCGAAGAACGTTCGTACCTTCTAGATACGAGCCGTTACATTCATCTAAACCCTGTGGCCGCAGACCTTGTTATGTTTCCTCTCGAATACCCTTGGAGCAGTTACCGATATTATGTGACCCAATCGGTTTGCCCTTTCGTAGACACCTCAACCATCCTTGGACTTTTTCAAGATTCAAAAACTCAATATCGAGATTACGTAGAAAGTAAGATATCACCAGCAGTTGAGCTGTAAATCGGATGTAAAATTACACTCTATCAATGAAAGAAAGTCAGTCACAGCAAAGAAAAAGCCGATTTTGTCTTTCTGTGAAAGACAAAATCGGCGAATGTGTAATTGTATGGGGTCTGTCCCCCTATATGTGTAAAAAAATAATAGACTTGACACAAAATATGGTATATAATATTTACAAGATTTACCGATATTAATGGTGCAGAAGTGGTTATTATATTAGAGGGGGAATGGACCATGAGCCGAAGCAATGCTCTTGTCTTAACTACAGAGATAGACGCCATTCGCACGACCATGTATGAGGTAAGCAAAAAGGTTAATAGTCTTGCAGATCCGCTTCTTGTTCAGTTAAGTCAGATTTTAGATGAGAAATTAAACAAACTGGATCAAATTAAAGATTGCGCATAGATATTAAGCATACACACATTTAATTCAAAAGTTAACCGAGGTCTTGTCTGCATGGATAGGAAGCTCGGTTTTTTATTGATTGGTTTACTCTTAAACTTATAACCGCTGATTGGGGTAATACTTTGAAAACGAAAACCTATGTATCCCTTGCTATTTCTATAGTATTTTTGCTTTCTTTATATTTTATCTTTACGCCAAACCAAATCAGTTTTAAGGAATTAGAGCTAAATAACCTTTCACCTGAAACTCACAAGTTAATTATCCGTTCAACACTTGAAAAAGAAAGCGCGTATCTCTTTTTCTCAAAAACAGATAGCCAGAAATCCATCTATTTTTATTTTGACCGAAACGACAACAGAAACTTGTACAGCTATCCAAAGGCTACTCTAGTCAGCCAAAAGGATAAACTTCAGATCAGAATAAATAATCAAGATGCCTATCATGATGCGGACGCGAAAGATAGATTATTACTAGAATTTGAGCATCAATCTTTTCCGAAGCATATTGAAGTCCTATACAACAACAGAAAAATACAGCTGAAAGCTATTACATACTAAAAATTGAGTATACACCACCAGATCATGTAAACGTTTCACCCGTCATCACGCTCATAAAATCTCTAAAAAAGTAGTTATAATCGAAATCAAACGCGATGCGATGTTTTTTTTCTTGTTCGCCAAATTGTACATACGGCCTGACATCTGCAATACTTTGACCTCTGGCAGTGGTGCCGTCTTGCAGCACAATATGTACAGGAAGCGTCCTATACGTGAACATATCTTCCCTTATGCACGCCATTAAGGTGATTGCATCGTGAACCGGACTTCCTTGAATATTTGGGATGCGGCTTTTATAAAAATTATAATAAAAATCCAGCACCGGTTTGATGATCGGTGCTTTACCTTTGTAATCAATATAGTTGACCATTTCTGGGGTAACAAGCGCCCTGTCTGTTACGTTCAATGGGATGATGGTTAAGTTTTTTGCATATTGCAGAACAATCCTTACTGCGATGGGATCGGCGTGAAAGTTTGCTTCTGACACTGCCGTTACGTTACCAGGAACCCAAAAAGCTCCGCCCATTATGTAATAGGCTTTTACTTTTTTCATAAGCGATTGATACAAAATAAACATCGTTGCGAGTGAAGTAAGTCTGCCTGCATTTACAATGATAAGCTCACCCTGATATTCTTCGATGATGTTCACGATCTCAAAGAAGTTTTCGATCACTCCGCTATTCGTTTCGGGCTCTATCGGGCCTAATCCATAGACTCCATGAACCTCAGGATAAAAAATGGGCTGTTCCCCTGTCATCGGAACTTCTGCTCCGCCGATTATTTTCACTTCACTTGGGAAGTTGAATACTTTTGCAAGATATTGTACATTCGCAATCGTCTGCTCTCTGGACACATTTCCATAGTCCGCAACGACCCCTACGATATCTATTTCGTTGCTTAAATAGGCATATGTTAAGGCGACTGCATCATCAATCCCCGCGTCTCCAAAGAGCAACACTTTTTGTCCCATTGCACGAATCCCCTTTTTAGGCTTTTGTTTTATCCTATTAGGCGATATGTTGTCTTATGAAATTTGGCAGTAAAAACTATTGTAAAAACCTATTTTTTAGGTCAGGCGTTGGAATCATACAGCTATCCTTTTTACCAAACCACCTATAGCGATTTTTCGCTACTTTTTTATATAAGAAATTCCGAAGAGGCTTTGGTACGATAACGAGAACTTTTCCAAGGTTAAATGGAAATTTTAAAAACTGGGAGGTTGCGAATACAGCATCGGATTCTGTATAAACTTTTCCGTCCTTTATTAAAATAACGGAATTGGTATGCACAGGATCTATATTGTATCGAGAGAGCAACTTTTGCCCTGCTTCTGATTGAATAGCTGAAAACTTTAGCACACTGCTCTTTTCATGTTTGAGAATAAATTGCACGCTACTATTGCAAAGATTACATATTCCATCAAAAAGAAGAACAGCCTCTTTTCCTTTCAAATTCTCCACATCCACCCCTCCCTTTTACGAGTGCCTTTTCTTCAATCTTACTATTAATACCTATCAATATCATCTTTCTCTCTTACATCTCGTAGTATAATTAGAGGACAGATCTAGAAAGGTGATTGCATCATGAAAAATAAAGAAATCAAACAACAGGCTCGGTTGCAGCTAAAAGGACAATGGGGTGCAGCAGCATTATTAACTCTGCTATTTGCTTCGATTTATTACTTCATCCCGTTAATTATTGAAATTAATTTAAGTGGCGGCTTTAACGCATGGGTAAACAAGCCTGAAGGTGCCGATGGACCTGCTGTAAGTACATTTGTCATTACGCTTGTTTTACTGCCGTTATATATCGGATATTTATGGACCTTTTTATCGGTCTTTCGCACTGGTGAAAAAATTAAGTTTTCCAGCCTCCTCCAAGCATTTTCCGAAATCAGTATGTACTTGAGAATTCTCGGAACGTATTTAGTGATGATGGTGTATATGTTTCTGTGGACACTTCTTCTTGTGATACCAGGAATTATAAAAGCATTCTCGTATTCGCAAACATATTTTGTATTAAGAGACCACCCGGGGATCGGCATCAACGCAGCGATCACAAAAAGCCGCAAGCTGATGGACGGGTATAAGTGGAGATTTTTTGTCCTGCAGCTAAGCTTCATCGGCTGGGGAATTCTATGTTTACTTACTCTCGGGATCGGATTCCTTTGGCTTTCACCTTACATCACCGCGTCCTATGCTGCTTTTTACGAGAACTTGTTGAGACAGCAAGAAGGGGCATAAATATTAGGAAAGGTAGCAGTTAGCTGCCCTATTAGGTTGTTGGATTGACGGTAATGAGTGTGTGGAGTGCTGAGAGTGGAGGGAGTGGAACGGAACTTGGAAGAATACAATAAGCTTAAGAATAAGCCCCTGTTTTGTCCATATCAGATGGACAAAACAGGGGCTTTTGTATTTGTTTGGGGCCAGACCCCATTTCCCTAAATATTTCCCACTCATAGGACATATCTATCAGTAAGGACAATCAGACAAGACATCTAAGGGGTGGCATGATGGATCAACTTACTGTAATCGTCGTCGGGGTCATTGGGTTTCTCGTATTTATGGGTATCGTCGGATATACGCAAACGGCTTACCACTTACGCAAGTGGACTAAAGAGCTGCAGCAGATCGAGAACAACAAAGATCAGCAGCCTTACTCCCACTGGCTGCAGCGTGTCACATCAGATTACAAGCAATTTCATCTCGCTGGTGTGCCGCAGCTTAACACACAAGCGCTTATCGAAAAGCACCTATACAACGAACGCATTCCGCTGCTCGGAATTTTCAGAGTACCGGTCGGAAATATACAAAAACTGCTGAACCAGCTTCCGTCTTTCACCATCATTCTCGGTGTGCTCGGAACCTTCATCGGCCTAACGCTCTCACTGCTATCGATGCAAGACACGCTCATGACGCTCGGCACTCAGCCCGCCGACTCCAACCTCACACTTAACTCAATCATCTCATCACTCACTGCACCGTTTGAAGGGATGAGCGTTGCCTTTTTTACAAGTATCGCTGGAATTGGAGCTGCACTCTTCTTGAACCTGATCCAGTCAGGCTTTTTCTCTCAGGGCACTTCCCTTTCTTACATGCAAAATAAACTTTTAGCCGATTGTGAAGTGTATCTCGATCACAACATCAACAGCGATCTGATCAACGACAAGCCGCAGGATTCGGTTGAACGTCTGCTTGACCGCCTCGCTGCAAGAGTTGAATCATCGTTCGATAAAACACTTGGCGAGTTCGCGTCTCAAATGGTTAATTTTACTGCAGGTCTTCAAAAAGCGATGGAAGACGTGAACGGAATATTTGAAGCACAGCGTGAGCACTCTGAACGGTTCGCAGCATCCACCACACAGCTCGATCAGTTCGGCCAGCGTTTTAACGAAACAACGAAAGAACTTGGCACGATACAAAAAACGGTCGATACGAGCATCAACGCACTCGCAAAAAACATTTCCTCATTCGAACAGCAGCTAAAAACAAGCAACGACCGCCACACACAAGGTCAGCAAAAGTTCGAGCAGCTTATCCAGCGCTCTGATAAAATGCTGCAAGAAGCACAGCGCCGATCGGAAGAACACGCACAATCGATGCTTCGCGGCATGCAAGAACAGCTTCAGCATTACCAAAATCAGCATGATGCACTTGAAAATCGTCTCGCCCAAAAACAAGACGAATGGCATTACCGATACTCTGAAAAACAAGGAGAATATGGCCGGGCAGCAGCGGACTTCGCGTCAAGCGTCGGACAGCTTGAAAAAAGCTTTTATTCCGCTGTTGAACACATCAAACGTGATTTTACAGACCAAGTACGAAACGTCATGGATAGCCAGAGCCGCCAGCTCGCTTCTACCCTGAACAATTCTCAAAACCAAAACAGCCGTGATGATGATATGCGTGAACTCGCACGTACACTCGAAAACCTGCACCACGGCTTAACGCGAAGCATCACCGACAACAACCGTACGCTCTCAGATATGTACCACCTCATGCAGCGCATCTATCAAGCTGCCATGAACCAATCAAACCAAGTGGTCTATGAAACACGCAGTCCACGGGCAACGGAATATGTCGATGACGAGCGGATGCCTGAGGTCTCTCCGCAAAATTTTAGGAGACGGTGACCGGTATGAAGGCGCGCAAATCCTACTACAACGACGACAGCCAAGAAACGAAAGAAATCTTCTGGCCAAGTTTTACCGATATGATGGCGATGATGGTGCTCGTCATGGTCTTTATCGCGATACTTGCCTACGTGCAGAGCATTTACAACGCTTATGACCAGGCGCAGATCAAGCGTGAACTCGGTCAGGTGGCTGAGGTAAAGAAACACATCTCTGACCTGATTCAAAAACAGCTAGAAGAAAACGTTGGAAAGGATAAGATCATCCGCGGTCCAAACAACACGATTTCGGTAGAGGGCAACATCCTTTTTGATACAGGAAGTGCTGAGATCTCCGCAAAAGGAAAGCAGGTTCTCGATCCACTCGCTGATGCACTCGCTGCGATCATCGAGGAAAAAGACATGAGTCAGTACCTTTACATCATTTTAATTGAAGGCCACACCGATTCTGTTCCGTACGACAACTGGTCCCTCTCTACCCAGCGTGCGGTGGCGGTTGTTGATTATCTCGGAAAAGCGAATCCGAAACTTGCGAAAAAAGAGTACGCGCAATACTTGGCGGCAACAGGATACAGCGAATATAAGCCGATTGCAGAAGGAAACTCAGCTGACGCTCTGCAAAAGAACCGCCGAATCTCGTTTCAGATCATATTGGATGACGACAAGTGGCAGAGCAAGTTGAAGGAGATTGTTGAACAATAAATCGATAAAAATGCTAGAAGCTGGCTTAA
Source organism: Fictibacillus sp. UD (assembly GCF_043558025.1). Taxonomy (NCBI): domain Bacteria; kingdom Bacillati; phylum Bacillota; class Bacilli; order Caryophanales; family Fictibacillaceae; genus Fictibacillus; species Fictibacillus sp. UD. Next base: position 166,605 of record NZ_JARUHH010000006.1, on the reverse strand, counting down.
AGGGTAGCTAAACTAACCTTTTGAGGCCAGTTTTTTTATTTTTCATTGTGAATGGATGCCCTGAATGTCCTACTGTGCGCGAATTTGGGAACTTCCTGCGCGCAATTTAAACAAAACCGCGCGCAAATGAGCTTCTCCTGCGCGTAACACATACCTTCACGCGCGAAAAATGCACTATGCTGCGCGAACCCGTAAAATCTGCTTTTCATCCTAGTAACTTAAAAATGATCAATAGTCTTTTTAAAGAGATTAACTTTATAATTAAATTGGAAAATTTTTTATAAAAAGTAAAACTATTTATCTCTTTCTTACGAATGTACTAGTAAGACACCCTTTTCCAGTCTGGAAGTGAAAAACATATCATGATGAAACAGAAAAAATGGATCAAGCTAATCCAGAAAAAATCAGATGAAAACGCTGCGAACGAACTGATCGCACATTACTACCCATCTATTTATGCGTACGTTTATAAACAGACGCTGAATAAAGAACTGTCGATGGACGTAACACAAGAAATCTTTATCAGCATGTTGCAGTCCATTCAGCAATTCGATGACAAGAAAGCATCCTTTAAAACGTGGCTGTACCGAATCGCAACGTATAAAGTCGTTGATTATTTCAGGTCGAGGAACTATACATACGACCAGTCCACAGACTACATGGAGTTTGTAGAAGTGGTCGCAACTTCAGATTTTACAATTGAACTGGAATATAAAGAAGACATCCAAAGAGTGACCCACCTGTTAAATGGTTTTCATGTAAAAGATCAGCAAATTCTGCGGCTCAAATTATTCGCCGAGCATACGTTTTCGGAGATCGCCACCACACTTGATATTCCTGAATCATCCATCAAGACCAAGTATTATTCTGCAATAAAAAAGATTAAGCAGCGAATGGAGGCTGAGTAAGTGGACAAGCACAAGTTTTACGTTGATTATCCTGAGGAGCACGAAATAAAAAATCACATTCAATTCATCGTTTCTGCAGGACTTACTAAACCAAAATCGTTTCTGCAATCCTTATTAGAAATGTATCAGCAGCTTGGGTTTCGTTACCTGTTTCGAGATGCGACTGAGATTCTGTTCACTGTCTCTTTAGCGCTCTGTGTGTTGATATACGGTATTTTTTCGTTAGATTCTTCCATACAAACGGACGACATTTATTCGTTCATCTTCACCTTGTCACCTGTTCTGTACTTTATTGTCGCTTCCTTATTTCTCGTAAATGCGTTAACAAAAAACACGTTTGCGGTAGAGATGACCTGTAAATATCACGTGTTTCAGCTGGCTGCCTTTCGCATGCTGATCTTCAGTGTGATCGCGCTTCTCTTAAACAGTTTATTAATTGTGCTTGTATCCCTACTCTTTCAATCTATCAATGTGCTCCAAGCTTTACTCTTATCAAGCAGTTCATTAAGCGTATTTTCCGTTCTGTATCTCTATGTACTGCAGCGTGTAAAAGGAAGATATAGCACATATGCGATGATGGCGGGATGGCTGCTCGCAAACTTACTTCCAGCCTTTTTTAGCCAAGATGTATATTCTGTTTTTCTTAGTCATGTGCCCGTGTATGTGTACGCTGTTGTATGCGCCGCAAGTCTCGTACTCTATGTGAATTCATTAAAAAAACTAATCGCATTTCGCCATGCAGAAGGAGTTTTATAGATGTTACTCGTTGAAGACGTTACAAAGAATTTCGGAAAGTTCAATGCACTCAAAAACATAAATTTAGAGTTTCATAACGGTGTGTACGGCTTGCTGGCACCAAACGGAGCTGGAAAAACGACGCTGATTAAGATGCTCACGACTCTCCTGTTTCCAACCAGCGGCACGATACGATACGAAGGAAACGACATCATTAAGATGGATGAAATGTACCGCGATCTCATTGGCTATCTGCCGCAAGAGTTTGGCTATTACAAAAACTATACGCCTACTGCCTATCTTCTTTATCTGGCTGCGTTAAAAGGAATCGATCGAAAAACAGCCGTTTCTCGTGTCAAAGAGTTGCTTAAAACGGTAGCTCTCGATCATGTGGCGACGAAAAAGATGAAGAAGTTTTCAGGCGGCATGATTCAGCGTGTCGGTATCGCGCAAGCCATGTTAAACGATCCAAAGATTCTTATTTTAGACGAACCAACAGCTGGACTAGATCCAAAAGAAAGAGTTCGTTTCCGCAACCTGCTCACGAATCTCGCTCGCGACCGAATCGTGATTTTATCCACGCACATCGTGTCTGATGTAGAGTCGATCGCAAACGAAATTATCACGATAAAAAATCAAGAAGTGTTATACAAAGATACCGTTTCTAACATCTGCCGCAAAATTGAAGGCTTAGTTTATGAGACGGAAGTTCATTACGAAGATACTGATCGATTCCGCTCCACATACCTTACTCTTTCTGAAAAACAAGAAGCCGGCAGCATGCATATGAGGTTTTTGACGACAGACACAGCAAAACCAGAGTGGCATTCGGTTCACCCGAACTTAGAAGATGTATTTTTGTACATCTATCAAGATGAGACTACAGCTCAAGGCAGTTTCAATGATTAAGCGGCTCGAATTCAAAAAAATCATTACTTCACCTATCATTATCGGCCTGTTCGTTCTGTTCACTCTCTTTAACTTTTATCTGATTTATGAGCAATCACCGATGCGTGAAGACATGAGCCTGCTTCAACCCATCGTAAAAGAACACGGAACACTGATGGACACAGAAGGCCGGAGTGGTTTGCAATCGTCGTACGAAAAAGACTTAGAAGACTGGAACAAGCTCGCTAAAAGCAAAACCGGTGACACTTACGCCAAAGCTACAGACTTTTATAAACCAGAGCACTTTTATGCTTTGATGGATTCCAAAACATACAGCGACAAAGAGCTCGGAACGATAAATGCCTTAGCCTTAAAAGAAACATATGTGACATCCATTGAAGAGATCGAAGTACAGTACAAAAACTTAGATGTCATGGACAACGCTGAAGAAGGAATCCGCATGTACGGATTAAGCGGTGCTGCGGCTGAAAAAGTACGCGCTCAATATGCCTCATTAAAGCCGCGAGTAGAGGAATTAATTCAAAATAAAGAGCACCTGCACCTCTTTTTTCACGGGAAAATCTTTGCTACACATTCTTTCCTTTTCAAAACGCTATTTGGGTTCGTCATTTTTCAAGCCATGATTTTGGTCGTCTTGTTCACTGGATTTATCGTCAACTATGAATTTGAGCAAAAAACGTCATTATTGGCGTATTCAACGAAAAGAGGAAGAAAGTTAGTGTGGGATAAGTTAATTGTGGCGCTCTTTTCATCCACCGTTGCGACTTTGCTTTTACTCTGCACTACCCTGTTCGTTTATTTTTCCGTATTTGATTATCGGGGTCTTTGGAACGTCCCAATCAGCACAGGTTTTATGATAGAACTGAACAACATTCCATTCATTAGCTGGTGGAACTTAACGTTTTTAGAGTATCTGCTTCTATCTTGTACCTTGGTTTTGATCTGCCAAGTGATTTTCGCTTTAATCACGTTTTGTCTCTCGATGTGGATCAGAAACAGCTATATGGTTTTTACGGTTTTCGGCGTCATTTTCGGTGCTGTTCTTCTCCTGCCAAGTAGAATTCCAAAAGATAGCGTGATGCTTCTTTACTCACACTATTCACCATTTATGCTCGTGATGAACGTGAAAAAATGGTGGATGGAAAGCGGTGTGTTTACAACGTTCAAATATTATGAAGTCATGACGGTGTCTCTTTGGTCAATCGCTTTAATGCTTCTGGCTTGGTTCTGTATTCGCCGTTTCACACGAGAAAATTTATAGATAGGAAGCGAACATATGAGACTTATAGTCGAGGAATTAAAGAAGCTTTTTACGGTAAAAACCATCATCTTGATTTCAGTAGTCAGCTTTATTATGTACCAGCAGTTTATCATGTTTGATTTTAAGCATTTCCCGAACGGCCGTCCCTTACTTGATACATTTCTTGCTACTCAAAAAATGTTAGAAGACTATGGTGAAACGATGGATGAGGATGAGTTTGAGGATTTTAAAGATATTTACGAAAAAAGAATAGATGAAGCGACAGCGTATATAAAGTCACAGGATGAATTGGCCGCCGCGGGTATAGACACATACAAAGAATTCCGCAGTATGGATCTTGAAGACGAAAAATTATCAGCGCTTCATCACAAAGTTGTGTTTGAGGATTTTGTGGACGTGTTTTGGGAGATTCAAGCGAGGGAAGTAATGATTGATACTTATGAACATCCCGAGCGTTTTAGCCAATACGGACCCGGTGAATTAAACGAAAAGCAAGAGGCTCGTATTCATGAATTAGTAGAGAACGGAGCGACAACTGCTGTTTTTACCTATCTCGTGTTTGAAAATTATAATACGCTAATAAAAGTTGTTGCGATTATGATCTTTCTAAGTGTCATGCTAGTCCTTATGCCTTTATATGTTGGGGATAAACGGAATCATGCTATTTTTCTGCAATACACATCTAAAGTCGGACGTTCGCTTTTCACAAAAAAGCTTTTGGCTGGATTAATAGCTTCCTTAACCGTTATTACGATTCACCTCAGCTGCTTTTTCTTTCTTTATGCTGGGAACGACACGAGTATGTTCTTCCCGCTAACCATTAACTCGATTTACAATAATTTTGTTTCTTGGTATGACATCACGTTTTTTCAATATATTGTTCTCACGGTGATATGTATCTATTTATTAGGGATAGCTTTGGTGCTGGTTGCAGCGTGCATCTCAAGCATCGCACCCAACTATATGACGAGTGTCGGCTTACATGTTCCTCTAGCATTTATTCTGTTTGGGCTAGGAACAAGCTATCTTGTGCAAAACATTACGATTGTTTATCTGCCTCAACATCTCGTGCCAATTTCACTCGTAATCATCCTTTTAATTTGCGCACTCTTGTATGGGTGGAGATACAGGAATGAGAAAGTGAGGGATATTGCGTAAAATTGAGTATAAAACCGAAAAGGGTTTTATACTCTTTTTGTTGTCATTGTGATTCCGCAGCAAGAGGCTTTTTACGCGCGCACATCCAAGCGAGTTCCCAGCACCACAGTACTAATAAATGCAAATATGGTTTTTTCTTATACCAGGCGGTGTATTACAACTAATCCGAGAAGTTTTTGAAACTATTCCGGAAATTCCAAAGTTATTCCCGCAAGATTTTGCTATAATCCCGCGAGTCGACACATTCACTTTATATTCACATTAAAAAGCATCAGCCTCATTCGGCCGATGCTTCCTCGTTCACTTCTTCTTCACAGGAATCCAAATCTCACTTCTAAACGTTGGTGATGAGGTGTCTTTGTCTGCGTTCCATAACATTTCCGGTCCTTCTGTTTGTTCGTAGGAAGATGACGGAAACCATTCTGCATAGATGCGTCCCCATACATTTTGCAGCGTTTCTGGAAATGGGCCGACTGCTTCAAAAACGGCCCAAGTCGATGCTGCAACCTCTAGATTAGCCAAGTGACCAGGACATTCGTTAGTCGTAGCTGCCCCAATATAGTGATCGAGTTCGCTGTTCTCAGCCACCCTCTCTGAAAAGTTTGTTGAGACACTGATCAGGCCTTTTGGCTCTATATTCGATAACTGCTTAAGCTCGTTAATGGTGTCCAAGTTTAGACTCTGCCACATAGCAGCAATCTCTGGATTTACTCCTTCAAAAATCAATGGAACTCGTTTCTTCATTCCCACAATGCGGAACGCCTCTTTTTCAACGATGCGATAGTTCATTTCATTTCCTCCTTTTACCGATAGTTGAAAGGACATGCGCGGAAATGCTTTTAAAGAATGACCGTTCCTCCGAGCTTCTGATGGTGTTATACCGTGCAAGTGTTGAAACGCTTTTGTAAAAGCATCCGGTGAACGGTAGCCATATTTTACAGCTATATCAATGACCTTTGTTTCACCGTTCGCTAGTTCAAATGCTGCAGAAGTCAGACGTCTGCGGCGAATATATTCCGATAGTGGGACACCCGCTAAGAATGAAAACATTCTTTTAAAATGATATTCGGAGCAATAGGCACGCTTTGCTATTTCCTTATAATCAATATCATCTGCCAAATTTTCTTCAATGTAATTCAGTGCGTCATTCATTTTCTGAAGCGAATCCATACGAACGCCTCCTTTCAACTCAACCATAACAGGAGCTCATGTGGCCTACCCGACTTATTATGCACACATATGTCGGATTCCTTTTTTGCATAAAAAAACAACCGCTGCTACGGGCAGCGGTTGTTCCAAATTAACTATATAAAAAGGGGGGGTAGTACTACTATTCCCAGCTCACATAATTTTATTCATCATTTTGCAAGTTTCATAGATTTTTTTTGAACGACCTCTGTTTTTCCGTAATAGCTGTGTAAAAACATGCCTAGCATGATGATAAAAACACCAAACATTGAAAGGAAAGTTGGACTCGCAATCGATAACAGCCACATCTCTCCTGCAAGCACGAAAATGATTTCAGCTGATTGCGTCGCTTCCACACCTGCCAATTTTACAGGATTGTTCGCGCAAAGGTCGGTGGCCTGGAAAAAGAGTACGGTTGCGATCACACCTGAGGAGATTGCCACTAAAAACGTTTGCCACAGCTGATCATTCGTTGGCGGTCCGCTTTCGACCCAGCCGACTACAGCCAAAACGATCCACCACGGCAATGAGGCAATCGTCATGCCGAACGCACGTTGAAACGCATCAAGCCGTTTGTTTGTCACGACCATCATCTTACGGTTGCCGAGTGGATAGGCGATGGCGGCAATCAAAACCGGCAGTACGACGTTTAGCCACGCCGATCCATTCACCCCGCTCGCTTCTTGCACTTGAACGAGTGCGACTCCTGCTAAAATGATGACAGAAAACCCGAGACCTTTAAACGGTATTTTTTGCCTTGACGCGCCTGCTCTATTCTTTCCTTCTCCTTCATAAAAGAACGGTACAAGAAGAGATCCTGCTACAATCGTAATCTGCCAAGTCGCCGCCACGAGCCATGCTTCGCCAAAGCCAGCTGCATACGTAATCGGCGCATAAAAGAGCACAAACCCAACTGAACTCCATAAAAACCACGCGCCAAACCGAGCTCGTAACTCCTCAAAAACCGGACGCACGTTTCCACGCATCCAAACGATGATCCATAAAAGCGGAACCATGTAAAAAAAGCGAAGGGCTGCACTCCAATGCCAGCTTCCGCCCGATAAATCCATTGAACGATTCAATATGAACGTCACCCCAAAGAAAAAGGCTGCCGCAATACCAAGCCATATCGGTTTCATCCTAAATCCCCCGTTTCCCCTAAAAAGTATTCATTTGTTTTGTCCGACATACCAACTAAAGATTGAAATTATCTTACCACATGGACAATGTATATAACTCTATTTATGCCTTCAAAAACGCAAAAAACGTCTGGACCGCATTCATCCAAACGTTACGTCATCTCTATTTAACCGAGAGGGTTGTTTTTCAGCGTCTTCTGTTTTAGTACATCCCACGCCGCTTTCCCATCTGTCGGATATCCGTTTTGCTCAATCGGAATCAATGAGAAAAAGACAAAATAAAAGGAAAAGTACACAAATTGGTAAGTGAAGATTCCTGGTTCAAATACTTTCATATAGATCAGCATGTTCACGATCAGCATGCTCAGAATCGTAAACAATGGTCCACCCAAATACACTAACACGAGGTGTCTGCGTGTATGATTTTTCAAATTTTCATATTCACACCAGCCGTCCCAAAAATACAATTTGCGAACGTTGCAAGGACCAATCTTAAACAGTCTATTTCCACTTCCGATATGAATGCTGACTTTGCCACCCGTTATTTTTCCGAAAAAGAGATGACCTGCTTCGTGAATAAACGTAACAATCGGTAAAACGAGAAAGAATGAAAAGAAAAACTTCCAAACATCTTCAAAACCAAACATGTGCATCCCTCCTATAACCTATTTTTTCTATTATCAGGTATAATGTTTCCTACTTTGAGCATGTTCACACTAGGCTTTTGACCCGTCTTTTTTACAAGAAAAGTATAGGGAGGTCAATCATTCCAGGGTGTTCCATTTTTTATACAAAATATAAAGTTTATCCAAATAAGACAAAAAAATCTGTTTAATGGTTTTAATTAATTTCTACCTCTGTATTACAACAGCTTTAAAAAAAGTTTTTACTAGGACAAACGCTGATATATCAAGGGAAAACAGTTGGACAGATGACTCAATTTTATAAAAAATCGAAAAATGTTATAAAACAGGTGTTGCAAAACTATATCTGTTATAATACAATGCATTATAATCAATCAAAAACAAAACAGGAGGAACTTAAAATGAAAAATTACTTGGAGCTTCACCGCAACATACCGGACAAAACGTGTACAGAATGTGGATGTGTGATCGAGGAGCAGCACGAATCTTACCTTTACGAGTGCGAGCGCTGCATGGGCAAACACGAGAGGTAAATATTTTTTTACCTCTACTGTTATATAACAATAATAAAGATTAAGCACCTGTTTAATAACATATTCAGAAAGGACTGTGGAATTAGTGACCATCGAAACCTCAAATCTTCAAGTGATTGGCGATATAACCCCAGCGTATGAAAAGATATTAACACCAGGTGCCATTCTTTTCTTAAAGTCACTGCACCTTCAATTCAATACCACACGAAAAGAACTTTTAGAGCAGCGTAAAGTGAAACAGAAAGAAATCAATTCAGGGATTCTTCCCACCTTTTTACCTGAAACTGAACATATCCGAAACAGCGATTGGACCATCTTTCCTCTTCCGAAAGATCTTCAAGACCGCAGAGTGGAAATTACAGGCCCTGTTGACCGAAAAATGGTGATCAACGCGCTTAACTCAGGTGCCAAATTGTTTATGGCCGACCTTGAAGATTCGAACTCTCCTACTTGGGAAAATACGATTGAGGGTCAGATCAATCTGAAGGATGCCGTTAACGGTACCATTTCTTTTGAAAATCCGAACGGCAAAAAATATACATTGAACAAGGACATCGCGACGTTGATCGTGCGTCCCCGCGGGTGGCATTTAGAAGAAAAACATATTGTTGTCGACAACGAACCCATGTCTGGGAGTTTAGTAGATTTTGGACTTTATTTTTATCACAATGCGAAAACACTTATTGAAAAAGGTTCTGGTCCATATTTTTACCTTCCTAAAATGGAAAGCCACAAAGAAGCTCGCCTTTGGAACGATGTTTTCATCTACGCACAACAGCAGCTCGGTATTCCTAGAGGAACAATCAAAGCTACTGTACTAATCGAAACGATCGTCGCCGCTTTTGAGATGGATGAAATTTTATACGAACTGCGTGAACACTCTGCAGGCGTGAACTGCGGACGCTGGGATTATATCTTCAGCTATATCAAAAAATTCCGTAACCAGCCGCATGTGATTCTACCAGATCGATCGCTTGTTACAATGACTGTACCATTCATGAGATCTTACTCTCTTCTGGCAATTCAGACGTGTCACAAACGGAACGCTCCAGCAATCGGTGGAATGGCTGCACAGATTCCGATTAAAAATGATGAGGCGGCAAATGCAGCTGCTTTTGAAAAAGTGCGTGCTGACAAAGAGCGCGAAGCTTCTGACGGTCATGATGGGACGTGGGTTGCCCACCCAGGACTTGTACCTGTTGCAATGGAAGTGTTTGACCGTATCATGCCAACACCTAATCAGATCGATCGAAAACGTGAAGACGTGGTCGTAACGGCTGACGATTTAGTGGCTGTACCAGAGGGCGAAATTACAGAAGAAGGTTTGCGCGTCAACATTAGTGTCGGCATCCAATACATCGCGTCATGGCTTAGAGGAAAAGGTGCTGCACCAATCAACCACCTTATGGAAGATGCAGCAACTGCAGAAATCTCGCGAGCCCAAGTATGGCAATGGATCCGTCACCCTAAAGGCATTTTGAACGATGGCCGCAAAGTTACATTCGAGCTGGTAGAGGAACTAAAGCTGCAGGAAGTTCAGAAATTAAGACAGCAAATGAATGAGGATTCATTCAATTCTGGCCGCTTTATGGAGGCTGTCGGCCTGTTTGACGAACTGATTCGCGATGATGATTTTCAAGATTTCTTAACCAACCGAGGCTATGAGGTGTTGTAAAAAGTTTGTCGGCGGATGATTTACGCTCCAGGATGCTCGCTTTCCGCGGGGCAGGCGGTGAGCCCCTTGCCGCTTTGCGCCCTTAAGGGTCTCACCTGACCGCTTGTCCCGCAAGGTCAAAACAAAACACATTTTAAGCAACGTTAATAAAAATACCATTTCACAAAAACTATGAAAACTTAAGGAGAGAGTTATATTATGAAACAATCACGTGTGGAGAAATTACAGGAAATGTGGCAAAACGAAGAGCGCTGGTCAGGAGTTCAGCGCCCATATACAGCAGAAGAGGTTATTCGCTTGCGCGGGTCAATTGATATCGAACATACACTTGCAAAACGCGGTGCGGAAAAATTCTGGGATCTTCTTCAAAATGAAACATATGTAAACGCTTTAGGAGCTTTAACAGGCAATCAGGCGGTTCAGCAAGCAAAGGCAGGTCTGAAAGCCGTATACTTAAGCGGTTGGCAGGTCGCTGCAGATGCTAACCTTTCTGGAAACATGTATCCTGACCAAAGTTTGTACCCAGCAAACTCCGTGCCACACGTGGTAAAACGCATTAACTCTGCACTTCAGCGTGCCGATCAGATTCAGCATATGGAAGGCGGTAATGAAGTTGATTACTTCTTACCGATCGTTGCCGATGCAGAAGCTGGGTTTGGCGGACAGCTTAACGTGTTCGAACTAATGAAAGGCATGATTGAATCAGGAGCATCTGCTGTTCACTTTGAAGATCAATTATCTTCTGAGAAAAAGTGCGGACACCTTGGCGGAAAAGTACTGTTGCCGACAATGACGGCTGTACGCAACTTAATCTCTGCTCGTCTTGCGGCAGATGTAATGGGCACGCCAACGATCTTGATCGCACGTACAGATGCTGATGCAGCAGACTTGATTACAAGTGACATCGACCCAGTCGACCGCGCCTTTATTACAGGTGAGCGCACGGCTGAAGGCTTCTACCGTACGAATGCTGGCCTTGATCAAGCAATCGCTCGCGGGCTTGCGTATGCGCCATATGCGGATTTAATCTGGTGTGAAACGAGTGAACCAAACCTCGAGCAAGCGCAGCGTTTTGCCGATGCGATTCACGAGCAGTTCCCTGGTAAACTATTAGCCTACAACTGTTCTCCTTCTTTCAACTGGAAAAAGAAGTTGGATGACGCGACGATTGAAACGTTCCAGCAGCAGCTTGCGGCAATGGGCTACAAGTTCCAGTTCGTTACACTTGCAGGGTTCCATGCACTGAACCACAGCATGTTCGAGCTCGCAAAAGGCTACAAAGCAAGAGGTATGGGTGCTTATTCTGAGCTTCAGCAACGAGAGTTTGATAGTGAGATCGACGGGTATACGGCAACTCGCCATCAGCGCGAAGTAGGAACAGGCTACTTTGACGAAGTAACACAGCTCGTTTCAGGCGGAACAGCTTCAACAACTGCACTAAAAGGATCTACAGAAGAAGATCAATTTCAGTCTCAAAAGGCGTAGAGATAGAGTCGTTGGATAGGAGATAAATAGACGAAGGACAGGAGCACATGTGGCCCCTGTCCTTTTTAGATTAATTTACAAATGTGTTGTGGACGCGGTACGATTTTTTGGCATACGCTGACCAAATAACAAAGGCTAATACAGCAGATGCTGAGTTAACAAAAGCAGTCCCTGTATCCACTTCATCCACAAAGAGAAGCAATACATCTAACACGATGGCAAAATATAATGTGATCTGTAGCAGAAACAGCCATGATTTGACGAAAACTTTTTTCTTTGCGAAAAATAAATAAAGAAGATAAACATTAAACAATAGTAAGCCGATGTTAAAGACCAATTCTCCGTAAATGATGTACTTCAATAATATAGAATTTAGGGTATAGCCTTTAATAGCCTCCAGCCCGATCAGTATAGCATTCAGCTTATATGGGAGAGCTAAGATAAGTCCCACTGCCACCAACAGCAGCCAGCCTCCTATCCCTTTTACATCTTCTTTTTGTTTTGTTTGAGTTTCCAATGTTAGTCACCTTTTTCATTGATTTTATTAGCTTTTTATAGTTTAACATGGGATTCTCAACTAATCTTTGGTTAATCTTGACTATATCGGTGTTTGAGCGTTTATACATATAACTTATTAAGGCATATTGCAACTCTATTATTTTGGGGAAAGACCGCTATTAAATTATCAGAAGAGTAACTGCCATTCAATCCGCACAGCCAACCTCCTGTTTTATAGATTTGAACCCCATATTATTTTCTTCTGTTTACAAGTCTTATTCTGATAATTTTTCTAGTTCTTCATACCAAAAATGATTAGGCTGAATACATTTAGGGTCAACTCTATGAAACTGATTTTTCAATCCAGCTAAAATAGATACAGGGATATCATTATCAATGTATGCGTCTTCTCCATTTACTTCAATGACTTTATTAATCATCTCTACGTATAGTAATAGACATTCCGCAAACTGATGAATGGAGGAGTTTATAAAAACTTCCTTACCACTTTGATCATAGTTAAGATACATGATTATTTCACTTTTTTCTTGAAGGCAAATGGGATACCCATCTCCAGTCGAACCTAAGTACCAGAATTCTTGAAACTTTTCTGGGAGGTTAAACTTCTGGTTCATTGGTTGTAAGGGCTCTGCAAGTGCTGTGAATTCTAAATAGGGTGGGGGCGTTTCGGGTAAACCGCTAACTGTTAAAAACTGTTTTACTTCCAAAGAAAAAGGTGTATTTTCTAATTTGTTTTCATTAAGTGTAATTAATGGACCATCTTTTTTTACATCCCATTTTTCTTTAAAAATATGAGGTAACATATTCTTCACCTTCCTGAGTTCTATCCTCTCGCCCGTAATTCCCCATTTAGAAATCCAAGTCTTTATCATTTCCTTCATAATCTACAAGCATAGACCCTTCATCCAATGCATCCATCAGCCATGAAGCAAGGCCATCCCAGCTTCTTGATACGTCTCCCATTTCTTTATCCCATTGAATTACTTTTGCATCGTAACCATTACTTGTTTGCAAATCAAAATTTATTGTGTCCCCATAATTCATGTCAGCAATAATCAAATAAGAGTTTGGCATGCCTAGTAATCGGCGATCTTCCTCAAATGAATCATTTAAGTAAGATTCTCCTTTTTGTTTTGGTCCAGTTTTTGGTAAGTAAATTTCTGATAAGACTGTTCCGGGAACAAATAGTTCTCCGCCATTACAAACTTGAAGAAAGTCTTTATAGATTTGGGGCAAATTAATATTCAGCTCTTTTTCAAGACTTTCTATTTCTTCTAGGTTAGCACCAGCTTTTAAATAATGTACATCTTCTGCGTACTTATTAATTTCTTCAAAAAAAGGTATTAAATCTTGGTTATTTAAGTATTTATGTGACATTTCTGTTCCCCCTATTTATGAATCCAAGGTATTTTATCACCGAAATCCACCATTATTCCAGGTTGAGGTAAATAATAGCCGTTTGTGGGATTATGGTAACTCCCTCCATGAGCATCCAGGTGCTCGTTAACATCCATATTTCTACCTTTTAGAAATTGAATATTATCAGGTTCTCCCGCAAAGTCTGGATACTCATTTGCAGATTTCATATGCTGACCTTCATACCCTTTTACTTTTCCTGTTGTTATTAATTCAGTTAATTCATCAGAAGTCCACTCTCTTGTTCCTCTTCCAGTCTTGAGCACAAGATCTTTTTCTTGTTTCCAAGATTGTCGAACAGCTTTTTGACGAAGAACAGAAAATTGTTTATCAGTTAACCATTTCCCGTTTACATTGTATTGTTTCTTACCATCTACAACTCTTATTTTTTCTGTATTTTTAATACTTGTTCTTCCAACCTGTAGCTCCATCCTCATGTCAGCTGCTCTTAACATGGCAAGTTCACTGTCCGTAAATGTTTGCGGTATGCCGTTTTGTTTAAGAAGCGTATATGGATCTGTTGCAGTATTGGCTAAAGGCAGTACTGGCTGATCAACTTTATACCCTGTTCCTGCTGACAATTTGTCCACAGGTGTACGTTTAGGAGCTACTGCCTTTATGGATTCTGCTGTAACTTCTGTCTTGTTTATCGCTTGGTTTACTGGTTTGTTTCCGAGGTTAGGTAAAGCTACTAAAGCTCCTGTTAAAACAGCCCCCGCTGTCGCACCGATTGCCACTTTTTTCAACGTAACTTTGTTTCCTTGCAGCCAGTCACTTACCGCGGTTTCAGATCCACCTGCTGTGACACCGCCTGCTACTATTGATTTACCTTTACTCATGAACCTTGAAGCAGCTTTTGACACAGCACTAAATGCGCCGCCTCCTACTGCTCCGGCTGCACCCCAAACGAGGGCATCTCGTCCCATGTCACCCCAGTTTGGCGGTTCTCCTGTGATCGCCCATTTTGCGAGGTGTGTATAAACGGCTGTGCCCGAACTTAATGCAGCTCCTGCTCCGACGGCCGGCAGAAACGTTCCGAGTCTGCCCAATGCTGGAATGGTTGCTCTGCTCACAAAAGCGCGTGCTGGTGCCAGAAATTTTGCTCCTCTTGCAGCCATTCCTAGAGCTCCACCTGCCATACCGAGGCCACCCCACAACAGGCCGCCTCCAAACGTAACATTGTCAGCTGTCATTGCATAAAGCCCGTAATTCAGTGCCCCCATCGCACCCATTGTGACGGCAGCCCCTGCAGAGATAATACCCGCAGCTGCCCCTAATGTTACGACAGTCGCTATCGTTCCTACAATAATTAGGGATTTTTCAAACAGCGACCGCTCTTCCCAATAATCTGAGGCAGAATCCAAAATATCCGAAGTGGTTTCTTTAACCACTTTTGTAGCTGTTTTAAAACCGTCAACGGTACCTGTTACTAATTTCTTTCCAAGCTTTTTTGCTTTATCTAAAAAGCTATCATCACTGTCTCCTATATTTTTACTTGGAGGGGGTGGTGGTGGGTTCTTTTTTGCGCCTTGTTCAAGCGTTGGTACGAGATGATTTTTTGTATAGTCTATTTTCTCTGTATGTTGAGAGTTTGCTAGAGTATGTATCGGTATTAACATGATAAAAAGAGCAAGAAAACATAATCCTAATATACCTCTCGTTTTCAATTGATTCCCTCCTACTTTTCCGCTGTTCTGCTACACCCATCTTACCCTAGCAATAAAAGCAAAAACTATATGTATTGGTCAATTTTTAACAAGTTGGTACGAAGGTACGAGGTCTTTCTTACTTCTATATTTTTATGACAAAACAAAAAGACAACCTGAATTGGTTATCTTTTGTTCGTTTATTTATTATTTTACTATTACGCTTTCACGTCGCGCTTTTGGAAAACCGTGAAAGTGATAGCGAGCATCAAGGCTGTATACACCGCCAACACACTAATGGAGAACGGTAATGTTAAATCTTTGATCAGCTGATTTTGCCCGTCAATAAGCACGCTAAGATCCATGTTGGCAAACAGTGTGTAAACAATCCAGTCTTTGTTGGCGAGCAGCATCACAATCGTGTTTCCTGCAAACATCGTGAACATGGCCACCCCAATTGCGACCGAGTTACTCATGAACAGAGTAGAAATCATGAACGACAGAGCTACAAGTGCTGTTAATTCGATAAACTCGACACCGATGTTAGCAAAAACGTACTCAACGATTAATCGTTCTTTTACTTGTTGATTCTCCGTTACAACCAGATACGATTGATCCATTCCTCCGAATCCATACGCTAGACCACCGACCAGCCACGTTGATGCAATCACAACGAGCCACATCACAAAGGCAAATCCTAATGTTGCAAGGAATTTGGATAATAGGATCTTCCATCTGCTATAAGGACGAATGAGCAGCATCTTAATGGTTCCTTTTGAAAATTCACTTGAGACAATATCACTCGCGACTACGATAACAAATAATCCAATTAAGGACGAAATCGGCGCCATGTCTTTCATGAACTGCCATGTTGTTGTTTCATATGGTGAAATTTCGTTGGCAATGGCGTATTCGTTTTGCTTGATGCCTGTTTCAAGCATCTCTATGTAAAACTCATCAGCGCCGTTTTTCTTTTCTTCTTCTACTAACTTTTTATCATTCTTAATTTGTTCTGTAAGCTCCTGCTTCCAGTTGTTATTCACTTCCTCATCCGTCGTTACTTTATCATAGACGGCAACACCGATAATGATGACGATCGGAAGCGCAAGAAAAATCCATGTGCGTATGCGGCTAAAGATCTTAATCCACTCATTCGTTAACAGGGACAGCCACTTCATTCACATCGCCCCCTTTCTTCGTCATTTCTAAGAACCGCTCTTCTAACGTCTTCGTTTTACGTTGAATCCCAACAACGAGAACACCTGCTAATACAAGCTGTTTGTTCAGCTCTGCGATAAATCGTACGTCAGATACTTCAACAATCAGTTCATTGCCAGATTCAGTCACGTCAAGTGCATCATTCATCTTCACTAAAACTTGTTTCGCCTGTGAAGTATCTCCCTCGATCTGGAAGTGAACTTTTACGTCTGCTTCATCTTCTTGGTTCGTGATTTCGTCAATTCGCACAAGTTTTCCGTGCTGAATGATCGCAACACGGTCACACATCATCTGCATCTCGGCAAGCATGTGTGATGATACGACAACAGAAGTTCCATTGTTTGCTAAAAGACGTAAATAGTTTCTTAGATCATAGATCCCTTGTGGATCGAGTCCGTTTGTTGGTTCGTCCAGAATCAACACATTCGGCTTATGTAAAAGGGCCTGCGCTACTCCCAGTCGCTGTCTCATACCAAGCGAGTAGGTTTTTACTTTGTCGTGAATGGCGTATTTCAGATCGACGAGTTCGATCACTTCGTCAATTCTTTCCTTCGTTACATCTGGCATGATCCTCGCATATTGCATCAGGTTTTTATATCCAGACATATAATCGTACAGTTGAGGATTTTCAACAATCGCACCAACGCGTTCCATCGCTTTTTCATAGTTTCCGCGAATGTTGTCACCGTTGATCAGAACATCACCGTCTGTTATTGAGATGAGTCCTACAATCATTCGGATCGTCGTTGTTTTCCCAGCACCATTCGGGCCGAGCAGGCCAAAGATTTCTCCTTCTCTAACCGAGAACGACAGATCATCCACGATGGTCTTGCTTTTAATCTTTTTCGTTAAGTTCTTTAGTTCTAACGTATGTGTTGTCATGAAATTCCCAACTCCTCCTATCTCAACTCTCTCTTTTTTCAATTATTTATACGAGTGAAAGCAATAGATAGTTTCAATAATTTTGTAAATTATTTACTTTTATACTAAAGACTTCTATCTGCTGCGACACTCCTTTTTGCTCTTTTTGTTACACGGGTTGATAGATAAACACCTAGTATGACTAACGCTCCGCCAACCGCTTGATAATAAGCGAGCGTTTCATCAATAAACAGCACGGCAAAAGTGGCAGCGAACACTGGAATCAAGTTCAGAAAAATGCCTGCTTTATTCGGTCCTACTCGTTCTACCGCTGTGTTCCACGATATAAAGGCAACAATGGACGCAAAGATTCCTGTGTATAAAATCGTTAGAATGGAACCTGTCGACCAGACGATCTCTGTGTCTTGTGCTTCTTTTATAAAAAACGGAAGCAAGATCATGATACCGAGAACCATCGAAACGATGAACGTACTGTATGTCGGAAGTTTTCCAGCATATCTTTTTATAAGTAAAGAATAAATGCTCCAGCAAATGACGGCTGCGATCACAATCAGGTCTCCCCTGTTAAAGGAAAACTGCAGCAACACCTCAAGTGAGCCTTTTGAAATAATAAACAGAAGTCCAGCGATTGAAAGAATAGCACCTGCAACTTGTTTGGCGTTTAGCCGCTCACCTAGCCAGATAAAAGACAGAATAAAGATAATAATCGGTGTCGACGTGTTTACGAGTGATGCGTTAATGGAAGTCGTGTAATGAAGTGCGATGTATAGAAGTGTGTTGAAGCCAGTAATACCAGTGAGTGCCATGAATAGTACAATTCGCCACTGCTTTTTCACCACCTGCCACTCTTTACGCAGAAATGGCCAGGCAAACGGGAGGAAAATGACGAGTGCTGTGCACCATCGCAAAAAAGATAGTGTAACAGGCGGTAAACTGCTCGTAATCGCTCGTCCAATCACGAAATTGCCTCCCCAGATCAAGGTTGCGACAACTAGAAGTACATATGGGTTCACTTTTTTCATGTGATGATCACACCTTTTTTTGTAATTAAGTCGTTTTGTGCTTCAATTAGGTCTTTTTTAGAAGAAATTAAGTCTAAACAGCTACCAATTAAGTCTAAATTTAAAAAATAATGGCCTTTCGACAAACCTGACAATAGTAAGTCACCAGACAACATGATAATTTAATCAGCTTCAAAATTATTTTCTCCCACTATATCAGACTACCTCTTGAAGAAGATATGGTCGTTTCGGCTCAAACTGTAAAATGTAAGCTTTTTTTCTGTAAAAACATCCACAATGATGTACAATGGAAACTAAAATCATTTTAATACTTTACTTCATGAAGTAAAAGCAGAAGAAAGAAGATGACGTGATGAAACCGTATCGAACGTATATCATTTTATTTTCTGTGATGGTGGTGTGGGGTCTAAATGTAACGGCGACGAAAATTCTCGTTACGAACTTCATGCCTGTTACGATCACAGGAATTCGTGTTCTAACCGCTGGCTTAACGGTATTTTTGCTTCTCTCTCTTATTAAAAAGGTTCGAATGCTAACAAAAAAAGAGTTTTGGTATGTTTTTTTAGCTTCGATCTTTAATGTTGTGGCACATCATTATTTTCTGTCGATCGGCCTAACCGAAACAACAGCCACAAACGGCGGTTTGATTATGGGAATGTCGCCGCTTCTGACGACCATCCTTGCCATCTCGTTCCTAGGTACACCATTAACACTGCTTAAGACAATCGGACTTTTACTAGGATTCTCTGGAGTTGCCTTCATCGTGTTAGAAGGCAGCCAAGTGACGGGCATCTCATTCGGTGACGGGTACATCCTTTTATCTGTTCTTACGCAAGCCGTTAGTTTTATTCTAATAAAAAGAGTCGCACACACGCTGGATCCCCGCTTGATGACCGGGTACATGATGGTGATCGGCTCGCTGTTCTTGATCGTGATTGGATTGATCGAGGAGCCCCAAGGATTTGCAGGAGTGTTTGAGAATTCAACGGTATCATTATGGCTGATCTATTTCGCTTCCGCCTGTATCGCTACAGCGATGGGGCACATGCTTTATAACGAAGCAATTGGTAAAATTGGAGCGTCGGAAGCGTCGATCTTCATAAACTTGAACCCGTTCTTTGCTTTAGTTGGGGCTGTTTTGTTTTTAAACGAGAAAATTTTGTTTCAGCATATACTCGGATTTTTCCTTATTATCACAGGAGTTCTGTTAGGATCTGGCGCTGTTGAGGAGATTCGAAACAGAAGATTGCGTAAAAAAGATGCGGCTTAACTCCAAGCAGCATCTTTTTCTTTATCCTATAAATTTATAATAGATGGATTTTGCTTCAGCTGTACTTTTTGTTCCATGCACGAGTGCGCGCCCGTCTTTAAAAAGAACCAGTCTGTGGTTGTCGCTTTCGATCTCCAGCAGGTACGGATTTCTACGAACTTTTCCGTGTGACACTAGACTTTGTTCCAGCTGCTCTAAGTCGATTTCTCTGTTGGAGGATGGGCGGATCTGCACGGTGTCCCGTCCGCACAAAACAGCTGTCTTCATTTCCGAATGCTTTTGAAGATACGGATATGTCTGATGGGTTCCGCAAGATGGGCAATCGTCTTTTTTAGCCTTACCCATTCCTAACTGAACATGTTGATTAGTCCAAAGGTCGAAAGTTACGATTTTTTTTCTAACAGCTTCAAAGTTTTCGACCAATATTTTTAGAGCTTCAGCCGTTTGGTAAGCTGTCACCATTTGAACTGCAGGCGCAATAATTCCAGCTGTATCACACGTTTGGCCGTTTGCAGGAATTTTATCTAGAAGGCAATTCAGGCAAGGCCCTTGTCCTGGAATGATGGTGTAGGAGATGCCGTAGCTACCGACACATGCCCCGTAGATCCAAGGCACCTGGTATTTTTGCGACAGGTCGTTGATGAGTAATCGTGTTTCAAAGTTGTCCGTCGCATCTATAATGAGGTCGATCCCCTCGATCAGCTCCTCAGCTTCTTCAATTCCCATATCCATCACATGTGCCTGGATTTCTACTTCTGAATTGATTTGGGTTAGCTGGTTTTTAGCGGCAATGACTTTTGGTAGCTGTTGTTTTGCATCATTCTCTGTATACAGCTGCTGGCGCTGAAGGTTCGTCCAATCTACATAATCTCGGTCGATGAGTACGATGCGTTTTACACCCGCTCGTGTGAGTGATTCCGCACTCGCTGCGCCAAGGGCCCCTGCCCCAACGATCAGCACGCTCTTTTGCCTGATTTTTTCTTGCCCCTCTCTACCGATCGGTCTAAATAATTCCTGCCTCGAATATCTGTCATTCACTTTGTGTTCAACCCCTATCTAGGACTGTCGCATTGTGCAGCCGATGATTTCTATTTATAGATTATCATATTGTATGTTTTGACAGGGGATTGTCTTGGATAGAGATTTTTACGGTACGTGTTCTTATATGTATTACAGATTCGCGCAGTCAACTGCTTTTCTCACGCGCTACAGTACATTTCACGCGCAGACTGAGCTGTTTTGCGCGCAGAAAGTGGGGAGTTACACGCGCTAAGACTGAGTTTACGCGCAGCGAAAGGTAAACTACCTTCAAATGATGTTCATTTTATCGATCCGAGCGCCATTTTACGCTACAAAAAAGACGCTGCCAAACGTTCAGCAGCGTCTTTTTGTATTTTATTACACCTATAACAACAAATACGCAATCGGTGTTGCCAAAATCAACGCTAAAACCGTGCGTTGGAACCAGATCCATAGAAGTTTTGGCACACTGATCGGAATTTCTGTTGATAATACACATGGAATGCTTGCGGAAAAGAATAGGATGGATGCTACGGATACGACGCCGATTACAAATTTTGTGACGAGAGCCGCTTCTGTTACTAATAGTGCTGGAAGGAACATTTCAGCTACACCAATTGAGGCTGCTTTTGCTGCAAGCATGGCATCTGGTAGCTGCAGCGCCCATGTGATCGGATAGAACACGTAGCCGACCCAGTCAAAAACAGGCGTGTATTCGGCGAGTAGCAAGCCGATCAGCCCGACGCTCATGATGGAAGGCAGAATGCTCATCGCCATCACGAATCCATCTTTTAAGTTAGACCAGATATTGTTCAAAAATGCTGGAGCGTTTTGTGATGAATCCATCGCGCTTCTCCACGCGGTTTGCAGATATTTCTCGCTTACGACTTCTTCCGGCTGTCCCTCCCCGCCAACATACGAATCATCCATTCTGCTTAACGGACGGATTCGAACCGTGATCGCCGTTACGAGGAACGTAACAACGAGTGTCGTCCAGAAGTACGTGTTCCACATCTCCATTAGCCCGAGCGTGTTTGCCACAACGATCATGAACGTGGCGGAAACGGTCGAGAAGCCTGTTGCTATGATCGCCGCTTCTTTTACCGTATACTTCCCTTCTTTAAACACACGGTTCGTAATGAGTAAGCCGATTGAATAGCTGCCAACAAACGAGGCAACGGCATCAACAGCTGATCGGCCTGGCGTCTTCCAAATCGGACGCATGATCTTTTGTACGAGGACACCGATAAATTCCATCAGACCATAACCTACGATAAAGGCAAGGAATACTGCCCCAAGCGGAACGAGCAGTCCTACGGGAACGACTAGTTTTTCAAATAAAAATGGCCCCATGTTCGGGTCGCTCAACCAGCTCGGACCCCATTCAAAATAAAGAAGGACTGCCGCGATCAAACCCACGACTTTTAATAAAGAGAAAGTGGTTGTGACCCGGTCTTTGTTCCACGTTTTTGTGTAGAACGGATAAACTGCACCAAGAAGAATAACGAGCAGCGCGTAAATCGGGACAGCCTCACCCGCTGTATCTCTCACCCATGTGACGAGGTGATCGAGCGGAATGGATGACTTCCCTTTTACCGTGATTGGAACGAAGAACATGAAAATACCGACTGCACTGAAAAAAAGAAACTTCAAAGAATGAGACCAGGAATCTGCAGCTTTTTTCATTTCATTCAACTCCCTCAACCGTTGATAAGCCTGCCGGTTCAGGCTCTCTATACATCATATCGGGACAAAGTACGAAATATGACGAGTCGTGCTTGTACAACTGTTCTATTTTTTAATCCCCTTTTTTGCACGGAAACATGTCTGTTATTCAGACGTGTAGGGAATACCATTTACATAGCCCAAGAATAGGAGTGTTAGTGATGCGATACTTTATGAACGTGAATAAAAGTGTGGAAGAAGAGTACGGTAAGCTGTTCAGCTTCGATCCTGCGACGAACGAGGAAAACAACGATGAGCTTGAAGTGATGAACAACTTAGATGAGCAGGACAATGGAAAGCCTTATATCTTTCCTAAAAGCTTCTTGCTGGAGGTTTCCGCTGAAGATTACAAGCAATATGCGGAGGCGAAGAGAGGAAATGGAGATATGAGGGGTGTTACAGAAAAGATTTTGGAGAGGTATCGGGGATAGTTTGTTGATTCTAATAGGTCTAATAAGTAATAGATTGAGAAAGCACTGCAGAATTTTGCAGTGCTTTTAATAGAAAACAATCTTCCCTTACTCCACTACCATTACCGTGGCAGTGGTTAACTCTTCACTCTCTATAACAATTGCAGTTAACCCTGTATCCGTTTTGGTTTCATGCCACTCGTCTTTTTCCCAAAAAACTGCCTCGCCACTATGAACTTTAATATATTCATTTGTTTCCCCTCTAACCCATCCTTCTCCACTTACAATTAAAAGAAGTTGAGGGACTACTGCTTGATGAAAACCGATTACTCCATTCTCCTCTAAATACATACATCCTATATGAGCTGTTTTTTGAGTTTGGGTAATATGCGACATAATGAAATCAGAATTAAATTTCGTAATTTTCTTACCTGTTTCTTTTTGAAAGTGATAAATTTTCATTAGTACCCCCGATTCATCTAGTTTTTTTTAGATGGAAATCCCATTATTCTCTATATAATGTTGAATTCTTTCGCTTTTTTTTCGTATCATTGAATGATCATCGAGATCAGGTGGGAATTTTGTTAATAAATCGAACAGTTCTTTTGTTTGCGGATATTGAGTAAGATCAATACTTCTCTTTTTTATGATCTCGATCATCGTATTTAAATAATCATCGATGTTATAAAGACCTTCATACGGACGTTGGTTTATCATTCTTTTTATGGAACTATCCATTTGGGTTAAAAACCAATTTAAATCCTCATCGTGCATTCCAAAGTATTTGATGCCTGCAGTCATTAAGTATATATTGGTTCCACCTAATAATGCTTCTTCCACTTCTTCTCTTACAAACTCCTCTTCACCAAAAACAAAGGGTTCACTCCGCTCCTCTAAAACCGTCAGTCTGCTTATGAACTCGGTAAAATTATCAGCGATTTGTACTTTTTCCTTTGTATCAACATCTAGATATACAACAGGTGGATTATCTCCAGTGTATCTGCGGTAATCTAAAGCTATCCAATTGTGGCTATCTCCGTAGAGGTAAACAAACTTATTGGATAAACCCCATTCTTTTCGCGTATACGAATCTATCAGAATTCCTTCTCCGCTTTTTTTGCCAATTCCATATAAATATTCTATTTCTATAAACCCATCTTCAAAAATGTCATTTACAAACTTTTGGCGTTTTAGCTCACCACCGTTTTCCACTTTCATCAATTCAACATACGCAGCTGGCAGCTTCACCTTTAACTTCTTTTCTGCTGCTTCAATCATTTCGCTAGTTAGATCCTCTAAACGGTAGTTATCAAAATAATCGCCTGAAAAAATCATGATATCCTCCTGAAATTAAGAGATGTTTCAATGTTCCATACAAAGTAAATCTGTACTTTAAACCTTGATATATATTCAATGCAGTATTTTTAAAACCCTTTTTAATGCTGGAAAAACAGAAATGCTGTTTAATATAAAATGCTGCTCCATTACAGAAGCAGCATCTCACCTAACTAAACTTTATAAATTGTCCTTCGTGTTCTAAAAATACTCATTTCTTAGCAAATTGCTTTTTAGGAAACTCAAATCCTATTGTTAAATCATCCTTTAGAATGAGCATCGCATCGAACTTTCTTTTTTCTTTCGCTTTTGGTTTGAACCCTTTAATGACATTGGTTTTGCCCTTCGTACACAAATCCTTCACCTGTTTCTCAGTAATATTTTTACTAAGTAATTTTCCTGGAAAGGTCTGTTTGCAACCATTCGTAGATTCTGAGCAGCTATAGTATGAACGATTCACGCTGATGCTTCCTTTTTTGCAGCGAGGGCATAGAGCGATCGGTTTCTGGCTCACTTTCTTAACAACGTCCAGACTCCGTTGAATAGAATCTGCATTCAGTTGTCCTGGCACTTCTTCAATCAATTTATTAATGAACTTTGCTATACTTCCTAAAAAGGCTTGGGGCGTACCGTTTCCGTTTCCGATTTTCTTTAAATAGGCTTCCCATTTGGCCGTCATGGAAGGACTGGAAAGTAAGTTACCTTCTATCGACTGACACAGAATCTTCCCTTTTTCGGTTATTTGAACAATGTTCTTTTTCACTTCGATGTATTGATGTTTCTTTATCGTTTCAATGATTCCGCTTCGTGTCGCTTCCGTACCTAAGCCTTCAACTTCTTTTAGAATTTCCATTTCTTCTTCATTTTCAACAGATTTTCCACACGTTTTCATCATCGAAATGAGCTGACCTTCTGTGTAAGGTTTCGGAGGAGTAGTCATTCCTTCTTTCATTTTGATGACGCTCTTCACGTTCTCTCCTTTTTCAAGTTTAGGAAGAGGTTGTGCAGCGTTGTCATCTTTCTTAGGTTTATTGTCATTTGAACCATAGTTAAACAGTTCTTTCCAGCCTTTGCTGATTTCTGTTTTTCCTACCGTCTCAAAGTCTAAACCGTTCACATCCGTTGTTACCTTTGTCTCTTCGTAAACATAATCATGGTGAAACATAGCTAAGGTTGTGTTTAAGACTTCAAAGTAAATATTTCTTTCTTCTATTGATAACCCCTGAATTTTTGCACGTGTTGGAACCTTTTTTGTAGGAACGATCGCATAGTGTTCTTGAACCTTTGATCCATCTACATACCTTTTACTCGGTCTTTTAGAAGCTGGGGTAAAAGGGTTCTCTATTAGTTCTTGATAGGATTCAAGATTAGCAGCTAGATAGGCGAACTCATTTTCAGTAATATATTGTGTATCTGTTCTTGGATAGGATAGGATTTTTTTATCATATAACTTCTGAACGGTATCAAGGACCTTTTTCGGACTGTATTTCCATCGTTTATTAGCTGTTGCTTGCAAGGTAGAGAGCGCATGCAATTTAGGAGATTTGATTCGCATTTCCTTTTTTGAGACAGTCTTGATAATACCTTTATCATTTCCTGTTATGTTGTGCTTGTTCAACAGCCGCTCGACTTCTTCTTTATTTTCACTTTTTATTTTTGCTTTTCCTTTATATTTACCGCTGGCAGCTGTAAAGTTACCTTCAATCTCATAAAACGGTTTAGCCACAAAATTCTCAATTTCGAGGTGCCGCTGATAAATTAAATACGTTGTCGGCGACTGCACTCTACCAATGCTCAAGCTATCTTTAAGACCTTTTTGTTGTAAAAGCAAGGTATACAGCCGACTTCCGTTCATTCCAACGAGCCAATCCGAAATCTGACGTGTTTTCGCTTCTGCATAAAGCAATAGATCTTTCTCGTTATCATGAAGGTTAGAAAACCCTTTTTGGACCTCATCGACTTCTAGTGAGTTAATCCATAGTCGTTTAATGGTCTTGCCTCTCACACCTGTCATATGGTAGATCGAATAAAAGATGTTCGAACCTTCACGATCAACATCACAGCCGTTAATGATGATGTCAGCTTCCTTAAATAAACGTTTTACCGCATTAAACTGTTCATATTTTCCTGTTGCCACTTTAAATTCATAGCGTTCTGGCAGGATCGGTAAGGAAGATAAACGCCATGTTCCCCACTCTTGCTTATATTCTTTTGGTTGCTTCAGCTCTACTAAATGCCCGATTCCCCATGTAATCACGGCACCATTCGGAAAGATGCTGCATGGGTTCAACTCAATAAACGTTTTATCTTTCTTTTTTATCGAAAAGGCATCTGAGTAAGCCTTAGCTTGTGACGGTTTCTCTGCTAGAATGACGATTTTGCTCATTTTAACTTCACCTTAATCCTATATCACTTAGTTTTCTTCTTATTGTATCATTTTGATTATAAATTCAATAACATTCTCTGAATCTATGAATTTGAGTGTTAGAAAGCCTAAGTGGTTTCTACTTTTTTTTACCCATATCTTATAAAATTGAGCATCAAGCTATTCTTCCATGGTTCATGTTTACTCACATTGTGGATTTTTCATAATGCTGCTCCGTAATCATAAAAAAACGGTGCAATTCTTAACACAGAAATGCACCGTTCGTTGCTACCTTCGTAAACAGATCCTTATAACGTTTTTAAAAACTGGTCAATTCGACGCATCGCTTCTTCTAGCTTTTGAACAGAGGTCGCATAAGAGCAGCGAACATGCCCCTCTCCACTTTCACCAAAAACACTACCTGGTACAACAGCAACCTGCTCTTTCATCAGGAGCTGTTCTGCAAACTCTTCGGATGACAGTCCTGTCTTTTCAATCGAGGGGAATACATAAAAAGCACCACCTGGAACATGGCACGATAAACCCATCTCCTCTAAAGCATGAATGACCAAACTGCGACGCTGCCTATAGCTTTCTTTCATTTTCACGACATCCTTCTGTCCGTTTACGAGAGCTTCAAGAGCAGCATGTTGAGCCATGGTAGGAGCGCACATCATCGTGTACTGATGTATTTTTAGCATGGCTTGCAAAATAGCTTTTGGACCGCATGCAAAACCTAATCGCCAGCCCGTCATGGCAAAGGCTTTTGAAAATCCAGAAATTAAGATCGTTCGGTCCCGCATCTTTCTCACAGCAGGAAAACTAGTATAAGGTTCATCGTACGTTAGCTCCGCGTAAATTTCATCTGAAATCACGAGCAGATCATGCTTCTCTACGACCTCCGCAATCCTTTCCAAATCTCCTTTAGATAAAACGGTTCCTGTTGGATTATTCGGACTGCATAACATAATGACTTTCGTTTTATCCGTGATAGCAGCTTCAATTTGTTCAGGCTGAAGCTTGAAATCATCCTCTCTGTACGTATTTACTGGAACAGGGACTCCGCCTGCCAGTGTTACTGTAGGTGCGTATGACACAAAGCTTGGCTCAACGACAATGACTTCTTCTCCTGGATTAAGGACGGCACGCAAAGCAAGATCAATCGCCTGTGAAGCACCGACTGTAACCACCATTTCCTCTTCCGCACTGTACGCAACACCAAATCGCCTTTTCATATATCGAGAAATCTCTTTCCTCAACTCGAACAATCCGGCATTTGCTGTATAGGCGGTATAGCCTTGTTCCAACGAGTGATAACTTGCTTCTATCACGTTCCAAGGTGTAACGAAATCCGGTTCACCGACGCCAAGGGAAATGACGTTTTCCATAGAAGAAGCAAGATCAAAAAAACGACGGATACCCGATGGCTG
Organism: Fictibacillus sp. UD; assembly: GCF_043558025.1. Lineage (NCBI taxonomy): Bacteria > Bacillati > Bacillota > Bacilli > Caryophanales > Fictibacillaceae > Fictibacillus > Fictibacillus sp. UD. Next base: position 138,712 of record NZ_JARUHH010000006.1, on the reverse strand, counting down.
AATGGATTTTACAGTATTTGATAGATAGTTTGAAGTTGGTTCAGTAATCATGGCGACACCACAATTCGCTTATCCTCATCATTATCACTAAAAACAAGGCCGTCATGCTTGTATTTTTTTAGGATGAAATGAGTAGTTGTCGATATGACCGAATCGATGGTCGAGAGTTTTTCAGATACAAAGCGGCCGACTTCTGCCATCGTCTTACCTTCAATCGATACCGACAAATCATAAACACCGGACATGAGATACACCGCTTTAACCTCAGGAAAACGGTAGATTCGCTCGGCAACTTTATCAAAGCCGACACCTCGTTTTGGTGTGACTTTTACATCAATCATGGCTGTTACAGTTCCTTCTTCGGTACCCTTCGTCCAGTCAATAATGGCAGAATAGCCTAGTATCACTTTTTCTTTTTCGAGTTTTTCTAGGATTTGCTTTGTTTTATCCACTGATATACCCATTAACTTTGCGATCGTTGCTGTTTCAAGACGTCCGTTTTTTTCAATGAGTTGCAATAGTTCGCGTTCTGTAGAATTCAAATCAATCACTCGCTTTTAATAGAATATGCTGACCATTATAACAAACCCTCTAAGTTAAGCCACTCATCTTATTAGAATTAATTTGGTAAATGTAAGTGATTTAATGTGCAAGTACTGCTACATCACAGTGCTCTTTTCTTTATTTTGAAGGTTGTATTGCCTCTTCTCCTCATTTTCTATGATCAGCTTCAGCTCCTCCAGATCAGTTATACTATAATCGGCTGCTTCGGCTTCGTCCCAGTAGGGGCTTGTTTTCCAAACGGCTAACATTCCAGTGTTCTTCGCGGCTTCTACGTCATTTTTCGGGTGGTCGCCTACGAACATGCACTCTTCCGTCTTAACGTTCAATCGCTCCGCAGCTCTCTCGAATATGAGTGGATCAGGCTTGCTCAGACCCTCCATCTCAGATATAAGGATGGCGTCAAAGTATTCCTTAATTTCTAATGCCTTAATGGAGTCATTTTGAAACACGCCGTATCCGTTCGTGACCAAACCAAGGCGCAGACCCTTTTTCTTCAGTTCACCCAGCATGCTTAAAAGGTTTGGAAACGGTGTGCAATGATACTTAAAATTTGTTAAGTAGTCGTCTAGCAATTCTCCTGGTGGCATTCTTCTTACAGCCAGCTCCTCGGCTAGCTTCTGGTACACTTTGTCCTTCCACACATATCCATTCTGTTCAAGCGCAATAAATTTTTCTGCAAATATCTTTTTAGGAATATGGGACAGAACGGATGACAGACGAGTATGCTGGTCCTCTACAAACTTCTTAACCGACGTGTCGCGGTCCAAAAGCGTTCCGTCCAAATCAAACAATACAGCTTTTATCATTATCGACATTCTCCTATCCTTGCATTCTCTTTATAAATGGTGATTACCCTTAATTACGATTTTGCATGCTTATTAGACAGTCTAGCCCGTTAAATAAACTATGTAGTGCTTCGTTCCAACACATTTTCTAAAAAAAAAAAATGCTGCTTCATTAAAGAAGCAGCATCCAAACCATCTAGTTTTTAATAATCGTCATCACACTATCTTTTGTGTTCTTGGCAATTGCACCACCGTCGTTCTTAAAAATAGTAGATTTGTTTTCTTCAGACGGTTCGATATGAATGTTGAGTTTGTTTTCTCCAGGATTCAAGTTCACCGTGTGCGAGAACGTCATGTCATCGTTAATCGTTACTGGCTGACCGTTAATCGTCATCACACCTTCTTTAATCGCTGTACCTTTTAGCGTGATGCTATCAGATGACACAGTTTGACCATCAGTATGTGACGTTACAACAACTGGCATGTCGATCCAACGTACGATTTTGTCTTGAACGGTCATCTTGTTGCCGCCTTGGTTTGTAACAACAAAGCTAAGGTCCGTTCCTTGCGCACCATAACCATAATAACTCGGATCATCATCATTCGGGTTACCAGGTGTGTGGTCAGCAAGACCTTCTTGATCCCATGAGCTGTTCTTTACGTATTTGTACGTAATGACTTCGCCTTCTTGCGCTTCAAACGTGTACTCGTAATCGTTTGTCACAGCACCGCCGCGCGTCATCTTCCACGCTCCTGTATTCCAGCCGTTCTTGCTGCCTGGTATTGTAATGTCCACGCCCTGTGGTGTATACGCTGGCGCGTTCACTTTCAGCGTTACTTTTACCATCACAAGGTCAGGTGTTACACTTACCGTGTTTGACTTCACGCTGTTACCTGCTTTGTCGTAGATGTGCACTTCATACGAATACGTTTTTCCATTTGTTACGTTCATATCTTTGTAGGTTGTTGCGTTTGTATCAAGAATCTGATCGATCACTTCCCCGTCACGAACGATTGTGAATAGGTATGGCTCGTTCGCACTTTCAACCGTCCAATTTAGATTTACTTGTCCAGATTCTTGTGCTGGCTCTTCTAGTGTTACAGATTCTGCTGGTGCTGTTGTGTCATCACCTTTTGTGAACGTTACGGATTTCGTTTCACTCGTTACCCATGTACGGCCAAGATCGGTAGAAAACGCATAACGATATTCATACGTTCCTTCGTTAAACGGCAGGAATGACGAGCTGAATGTGTTGAACTCTCCGTTTTGAGCTGTGTAAGTTGCTTTGTGGGTTGTCCAAGTATCCTTACCTGGCTCCTTCACTTGAAGTTCTGCTTGCAGACCTTCTGCCAAGTCACTTTCTGTCTCACCTTTTATAAAAATATCAGCTGAAACGTTTTGTGAATTAGAAAGGTCGATTACACCGTTCTCTAATGTTGTTACTCCCGCAATTTCATAGTTGCCGTCTTTTAGTGCAACGTGCGGAATTGCTGCTTTTGATTCTGTTTTCACAGATTCATTGTTATTCTTGTCGATCGCGACAACAGCGAAGTAGTACTTGCGTCCGTTATCTAGGTCGTCAATCTTAATGGAGTTGCTCTTCGTTTCAGCTACCTTTTCATAAAAAGCACCAGAGATCGTTGTTTGGTAGACTGCGTAACTTTTAGCATCACCACTCCATGAAAGGGATACAGAATGGCTTTCTTCTGTTGCTTTCACGTTTGTTACTGCTTCAGGTGTCTTTAGATTCTGTCCTTTATCTGACACGAGCATGCGTCCCGTCATTGCTGGAACCGTTATTGTCAGTTTGCCGTCTTTTACGGCTGTTTTGTACTTCTTATCCAGTTGATCTGTCAGCTTCACGTTGTTTACGATCAGCTTCTTCACGTCCAGCTCAACGGTTTTGTCTTCGTTTCCGCGGTTTGTGATCACAAGTGCCGCGTTCTTTTTATCCGTACGTGTATACGCTAGCACGTCTTTTTCAGCGAATAGGTGATTCAACTCACCATAGCTGAACAGATCATGATAGTCTGCACGTACTTTTCCGATATTTTGATAGTGTTTCACTAAGTTTTTATCTTCAGAGCCCCATGGATAAGTTCTGCGGTCATCCGGATCTTTAGAGCCTGTAACTCCCGCTTCATCTCCGTAATAAAGAGTCGGTGCGCCTGCATAACCCATCTGTAAAATCGCTGCAAGCTTCAGTCGTTTTACACCTAACTCATGATCGTACTTAGGATCGAGTTCAGCACGCTCGTACGAATCTGTTCCGTTTCCAAGGATAAATGCCGCACGTGGCGTGTCATGAGATCCCATCAAGTTCATTAATGCGTAGAATGCTTCTTGCGGGTAATCTTCAAATACAGCGTTCAGCTGGTTTTCTGCACTCTCCGCGTTACCGTTCTTTAGGTAATCAATCATCGCACCGCGGAATCGGTAGTTCATAACAGAGTCGTAAAGGTCGCCAAGGAAGTATTCAGACGCATCGTCCCAGATTTCGCCCAAGATAAGCGGATCTTCTTTCTTGCCTTCCTTCAACTCGTTACGGAACTCTCTCCAAAACTCGGTATCTACTTCGTTCGCAACGTCCAGACGCCAGCCTGATGCACCGCGGTCAAGCCACGATTTCGCCGCAGAATCTTCGTCATACATGATATAGTCTGCAAACGGTTTGTTGTTTAATTCAGAATCATAGTCTACGGCCTCACCAGGAATCGACTTGATCTCAGGAAGTGAGTCAAAGCCCCACCATGCCTGGTATTTATAAACACCGTTCACTTTTTCGTCCTCGATGTTAAACCAGTTGTGGAAGCCGTATGGACTGAACTTCTGTCCTTCTTTCGTGAACTTCGCTTCTGTTTGTTTTTTCGCTTCTGCTTCTGTTAAGCCTTTGGTGCTCATCAGATCATAGATGCTTGCCCAATATTCGTAAGCACCGACTGTATCGTATTTTCCGTAACGGTCAAAATAGATCGAGTCGTCTCCAACGTGGTTGAACACGCCATCTAAGATCAAGTGCATCTTGCGTTTTTTGAGTTCTTTTGTAAAAGCTTTGAATTCTTCAGGTGATCCAAACATCGGGTCCATTGCTTTGTAGTCTGTCGCATCGTACTTGTGGTTGGAAGCAGCATGTGCCACCGGGTTTAGGTAAAGCGTGTTTACGCCAAGTGACTCGATGTAGTCTAGTTTCTTTTGGATACCCGCAATATCACCGCCAAAGAAATCGTTCGACCAGATTTCGTCTCCGTCATAGCCTTCTGTTTCAGCTTGACGAGGATTGTCCGGCAGCTCGTTCCAGTCTTGATGCTCAATCGGTTCTGTTCCGCGTGCCGTTATTTTGGCTGTATCGTTTTTCTCGTTTCCGTTATAAAAACGGTCCGGGAAAATCTGATAAACGACAGATTCTTTCATCCAGTCAGGAGTTTTGTAAGACGGATCGTAAACCGTCATTTGGAAAAGTCCAGCGTTCGTGTCAGATGCCGCTCCTTTTCCACCCTCTGCTGTGTCTTCACCGTACTCTTTTACCGCATCTCCATCGCGCGCAGTAAATTTATATCCGTAAACGCCTTTTTCCTCAGGTGTTACTGTCGCTTCCCAAAGCTCGATCTCTTCACCGTTCACGGTTGTCCAGCCCGCGTTCTCCATATCTTTTACAGTCGTAGAGCCAGAGTTATAGTTGCGAAGGTAAAGTTTTGCTCCAGTCAGGTCGCCTTTTTTCGTTTGAAGGCGCAATGTTACATCTTGTCCAGCTTTGATTGCTCCAAACGGCGCACGAAATGCTTCGTTCCACGTATCATGGAAAAGCTTGCCCGCGTTCACGCTGCCATCCGGCAATCCAGGGTCATAGTTTGTGTACACTTCTTTCGTATCGTGGTTGTAAAAAAACGTGATTTCAGCTTCTTTAATAACGTTTAGTTTGAAATTGTCGGCTGGGTATGCTGGTGCACCCCAAGCGTTGCCGAGCAGAATTTTAAATTCGTGCTTTCCTTTTGGCACTTGTGCGGTGTACGTGTAGATGTTGTCACCGTCTTCGTCCTGTAGGAGGGCCGTTGATTCTCCAGGTGCCCACTCGCCGCCAGCACCTAATTCAGGTTGAATATCACCAACAATACGCGGTGTTTGTTCTGCTGGAAGTAGTTCTGGAATTGTAACTTTGTGCGTCGTGTCATCGTACACAAACGTCACTTCCTTTTCAGCGTCAATCGTCAGTTTGTAGTTGTCGCCACCTTGTTTTCCGTCCACACCATAGTTTTCGTCCCATGAGCCGTTAATCGCAATTTTGTACTCATAGTTGCCCGCTGGAAGTTTTCCAGTGAGCTTGTACTTTCCGTTCGGTTGAAGCTCCATTTTTGTAGCTGCGTCTGCAGGGTTCCAGTCTTCTGTGCCGCCAAGTTCAGATTGCAGATTTCCAACAAGTGTCACCGTACGCTCTTGCGCTTTTGTTGAAGCAGGTTGTATAAGCATTGCAGATGCAAACGTTTGCAAAATCATTGTAAAAAGCAATAGCCATGAAACTCCATAGCGTGATTTCGTTTTCCTCACTTCATTTCCCCCTTTTAATAGTGTGCAAACTAGTGAAAGCGTTTGCACAAATGCATTTAAGATAACGCTTTCATTTACTTTATTATGTCATGTTTTCTTTTATTGGAAAATAAGGCATTCGGCTGATAAAACTGTTTATAAATAGGTATATATTCTTATGTTTTCGACAGTGATGAGTGCTGTTGCGCGGAAATAGAGGAAAAGTGCACGTGATTGGAGTTACGTGCGCGCAATTTCGCTCGACGCACGTGCAAACAGATACTTCCTGCGCGTAAACTCCTGGTTAGTGCGCAAACGCGTAATAAATACAGGTTGCGCCTGATTGATTCCCCTCATCACAACGAAAAACCGGGTCCTCTCTGGTAGGTAGAGGCCCGGCACTTCCTTTATCTTATTCAGCTGACTCTTCCGTTGATTCCTCATCTGTTGAAGTTTCTTCGTCTTGAGTATCAGATTGTTCTGTGTTTGTTTCTCCCTCAGTGTTCGTGTCTTCCGCGTTGTTACATGCAGTGATCAAAAAAATTGCCATAAGAGATGCTCCGATTTTCGCCAAAAACGTTTTGCTCATCTTTAAAATTGCTCCCTTCGGATATTCATTATGATTTTTGCATGAGTACGGGGTTTCTTTGTCCCTGTTCAGAATATATCATGAAAAAATCCCGAAAAGACGCAATTTACTAAGTCATAACGGAGACTTTACAATCCTAAAATCAGCTTTATATCAGCTTAATAATTAGACATCATAATGCAGCACATATTGAGGCCCAACCGGACCATGTTTGATCTGACCGCGATCAACGAATCCAGCTTTTTCATATAGCTTTTTAGCTGGCTCATTCTTAAAGTTTACCGCCAGGATAAGTTCGTTGACATCAGGAAAGTTTGCCGTGACGAACTCTGGCAGCTGCAGCATCGCATCCTTCGCATATCCTTTTCCTTGCTCGGAGTGATTGATGGATAACGCGCGTATGACCATTGCATTTGGGTTTGCTGTAAAATCTTGAATGTTCTCTCCTGTATGTAAAACAAAAAAGCCTACTGTTTTGCCAGACGCTTCAATGACAACCGGAGTTCGTTTGTCATCTTCTTCACAAAATGTTAATGCTTTTGCAGGCAGCTGAGTAAATTTCTCCTGATCTTCAGGTAAATAAAATTTTTCTAAAGCTTCTCTATGTTTTTCTTCAAAAAAAGCGAGTGCGGTGTTCCCCATAATCATAACCTCGGTTCATTTTTATTGGTTAATGAGTGACTTTGCTGCTTCTAGCCAGCTTTTTGCTATTAATTCATTTCCTTTTTTCCTCATATGTACGCCGTCTGTTGTTACGGACACATCTGGTTTTTTATTAAGGTGATTGATAAACACATCATGCGTTGGAACGAGGACTGCATCAAATTCCATTGCCAGCTTTCGAACCACTTCTACATACGGAATCAGCATCTGGTTCCCTTGAGATTGCGGATTTTCTTTTATGATTGTGGGTTCCATGAGGATTAGTTTGATGGTGGCAGGAACCTGTGACAACAGCTCACGGTAAACTTCTTTAAATTTTGATACATCTACTTGCCCGATGCCTGGGCTGTCCAACTGTCTCCATACATCGTTGATCCCAATTGAAACCGATAAAAGGTCTGGCTCCAAATCAAGAACATCCCGCTCCCAACGAAGTGCCAGATCCGATACGCGATGTCCGTTTACCCCTTTGTTGATGACATTTACGTCTTTTGGCAAAGCTTCTTTAATCATCCGTACATAGCCGTTTCCTAGTCTTTCTGGATCTGTGTTTTTATTTGAAGCTGTGATGCTGTCGCCAATAAAAATAATCTTCATGGCCGTTCCCCTCTCTGATTTCTTTTATTCTATTTTATCATGACACGGTAAAAATAAAGGCTTTAAAGGATTTTGCAGCGTTTCTTTGAATACTTATATAAAATCCTTTTTACAGGAGGGCAAATATGCTTGAAACTGTTGTTCAACGCCCAGTGAATGTTGGCCACACGGAAATGAGACCGTCATATCGCATGGATTTGCGCCAATATAGTCAGAAAGATTATGAGAAGTTTGTAAAAGTAAATACGGTGAATGATTGGTCTACCGTGTCTTGGAAAGATGTCGGCAAGCCTTATGAAGTTACTTCTTTTTCAAAAGAAAAAACAGATTGGGAAAAGGCACACGGCGAAACGCTTCCGGTCCATACGTCATGGACAATGTTCAACCAGTCGTTTCACGAATGGTTTTCAAAGGATGTTCCTGCTGATATTCAAGATAAAAAGGGTGCATTTTTTCATAGTTTAAAAAGCTTTAAACCTTCTGAAGTAAAAGTCGCGCTTGGGGATTATTTGCGCATTCATTTGTGGAATTATGTTCACCGTATCCAAGATGGCATTTGGGATCCGCGGGGGAAGCGAGCCTTGTTTGAAGGGCTTGATGTGAAGAAGCCCCGCATTTTATTTTTGGGAGCAGCGGAAGGTTATGAGGCGATGCAGTTGTCTGCTATATATCCTGGCGGCGAAGTGGTGATGGTCGATTATGATCCGTTCTGCCGCGATGCAAGGTTTGCAGAGTTTCCGGACGCTTACCCATTTTTAGGGGAGAATCCACGAACGGGCGGAGATAAGGTTTATTATAAAAATGATTTCAACATTTCATATGTGGTGGACGACATCCGAAACCTTCCGTACGGCAGGGAGTTTGATATTGTGCTGAGCGTTGGTTTATTGGAGCATTTTCCGGACTCCATGAAATCTGAGGTGGTAGAGTGGCATCGGAAATTTTTGAAGCCAAACGGCTATATCGTGATGACCACACCGCGCGCGCAGCTACGTTCCAAGTTATATTACGAAATTATGGCTGATGTGATGAACCACACTTATCGTGAACTGATGACATTAGAGCAGATGGGGCTTTATCTGTATGAAAACGGCCTGGATATTATGAAGCACGGATATATCAAGGTGCATAATGGGATCGTGGCGAGGACGAAGTAAAAAACCTGGAGTGAGCTCCAGGTTTTTTTGATTGGTTCACGGGTTGGTTAAGGTTGAAGGCGGTTATGAAAATAGCAGAACTTGTCGAAAATCGGATAAATAATTTTATACGCGGAATTATGTGTCTTATCCGCGGATATAAAATGAATTACCGCGGAATTATAGGCCTTATCCGTGGATAAAAAGTGAATTAGCTCTTAATGATTAATAGGTGTTCGTCTTGTGAACACATATTCTCAGAATGTCTATTTCAGGCATACACAAATCTTTTAGATTTAACCGAATCTCGTTATTACACCTTAATTGAAGTGTGTTTTAATAGATATTTCCTTAATTCAAGGACGCTTTCAGCGATAATAGTAGGCGCTGCTGTCGTAATCTCGTCTAATGATCCATAACCGTACGTAACTCCAATCGAATCGATACCTGTGTTATGCGCTCCAATGATATCGTGTTTTCTGTCACCGATCATGATGAAATCTTGTTTTGGATGGTTGTTGTAGTGTTGGAGTATGTACTGGATGATGTCCGTTTTGGCGGTTCTTGTTCCATCGAGGTTGCTTCCGACGATTAGATCGAAGTGGTGATGGATATTGAAATACTTCAAAATTTGTTCAGCAAAGACGGTTGGCTTAGAAGTAGCAACAACTAACGTAAAGCCGCTTTCCTTTAACTTCTGTAAAAGCTCTGGAATGTGTTCATAAAGTGTGTTTTCGTACATCCCCACGTCGCTGAATCGTTCGCGATAATGTGTGATGGCTGTTTGCGTCTGTGTATCATTGAAGTGGTAAAAGTCTGAGAACGATTGTTGAAGCGGTGGTCCAATGAATGGTTCTAAGTGATCGAGGCTCTTTTCTTTGATGCCCATTCTTTCTAAAGCAAATTGAACAGATTTAGTGATGCCTATTTTCGGATCAGATAGTGTGCCGTCTAAGTCAAAAAGAATAATCTTATAGATTTTTTCCAAGTAAATCATCTCCGCTCCTTATTTTTTGTATTTTGGATGCTCTCTATTTAAAATACCATAAAAAGAAAGCTTGAAATGGAGCATTCCTCTAGGGTGTTTGCTCCATTTCAAGCTTTTATGATAATTGTGTGGGGTCAGACCCCCCTTATTTACCTAGGGCGAAGGTGATTTCGACTTCGCAGGCTACCTGGCCGTCGACCGTTGCAATCCCCTTGCCTTTACCGATCGAACCACGCACACGCGTCATCTCTACTTCTAAGCGAAGCTGGTCACCTGGTACGACTTGCTTCTTGAATCGGCAGTTATCGATTCCTGCAAAGAATGCAAGCTTGCCGCGGTTTTCTTCCTTTTTCAGCATCGCCACTGCGCCTACTTGAGCAAGTGCTTCAACGATCAGCACTCCTGGCATCACAGGATACTCCGGGAAGTGGCCGTTAAAGAATTCTTCGTTTGCTGTTACATTTTTTATGCCGACTGCGCGCTGGCCTTCATCTACTTCTAAAATGCGGTCAATCAGCAAAAACGGATAACGGTGCGGAATAATTTCTTTGATTTCTTCAATCGTTAACATACAAAACATCACCTTTCTTTTGCATTATCATATACATTTATTTTCATTATACTTGGTATTGTTACCTGGTACTAATTTTACCTCAAAAGAAAACAATGACTCTCAAAACCTGCCATTGTTTTTTTATTATATCTTTACAATTCTTTTTGTACAAGGTCGATGATGTGTGTCCATGTTTCTTTTTCAAACACGTTCATCGGCTTACCGTCACCAATTACACCGTAACCGACCATCGTACCCACAGCAAAACACACAATGATTCCGCAGACTAGCAGAAGAAGACGAAGCCAGATTGGGAAGCTTCTTTTCGTTCGACGTTGATACCACTGTTTCTTCTCTTCTTTAGAAGATTTCTCTTTCTCATTGTAACGCTGTGTTTTTGGTTTTTCGTTATGATTCAACTCTTGCATCTTATTCGTCATACAAACCTACCTCATTTAGCGAAGCCCGTTTACTAACCCCATCATCTGGTCAGCAATTGTAAGAGAACGCGCATTAAATTGATAAGAACGTTGTGTCTGAATCAGTTCCGTCATCTCATTGGAAATGTTAACATTTGAGGATTCGAGTGCACCTTGCTGAACGAAATTAACTTCTCCAGCATTTACTTCCTCTATTAGTTGATTTAACGGCATGTTTTCTGGCGCTTGTAAGTTCTGCCCAACAGATAACATCAGCTGCGGCCGAATCATATTCACAATCGCCAGCTGTCCTGATTCAACAACTGCTCCATTATTTAACGTTACCGAAACTTGGCCGTTTTGTCCAATGGTAATTTTACTATGGTCAGCTGGAATGGTGATCGGTCCATCAACGCCCACCACTTTATTGCCTTCTGAGGTCACGAGTTCCATCTCTTCAGGGTTACCGGCAGACGGGGATAAATAAAAGCTGCCATCCCTTGTAAATTGCTGAGTTTCATTTCCGTTCGTGTCCACTCCAGCAATCTGAAAATAAAAACTAGGCTGCGTTAGTGCTACATCGAGCGCACGTCCTGTCTGCTGCAGTGTGCCTGTTTCCATACTTACTGCCGTCGACGAAACACGCGCTCCGCTTCCGAGTCGGATTCCGTTCGGAGTTAAACGGCCGGCTTCTGTCGGTTCTAGTGCTTCACTTTTAATCTGCTGAAAAAGAATATCCGAAAACTGAGCTTCACGTCTTTTGTAACCGTTCGTCGTGCTGTTCGCCATATTGTTTGAAATGGTATCCAGCTTATGCTGAAGCTGTCCCATCGTCACCGCTGCTGAAATCATAGACTGATTCATGTTTGCTCCCCCTAGCCGATCCTGCCAATTTCATTCGCTGCTTTTTCCATCGTACGGTCATATGCTTGAAGTACTTTTTGATTAGCCTCAAACGCGCGGTATGCCGTCAGCATCTCCGTCATCGTCTGTTCCGTGTTCACGTTAGACCTCTCCACAAATCCTTGCTGCAGATTGTAAGTGATGTTTGGGTTTCCGATCGCACTGTCCGCTTCACCATCAAGCCTGAACAAACCTGATCCCTCTTTTACAAGATTGTTAGGGTTCGTGATGTACGCAACATCAATCTGACCTGCCACAGCACCATTATCAATAACTGTACCGTCTTTGTTCACCGTAAAATTGTCGCTCGTCACGGTGATCGGATTGCCATCTGTTCCAAGCACGTAATAGCCTTCAGGCGTAACAAGACTTCCTTCTGCATCCACCGAAAAATGGCCGTTTCGCGTAAAACGCTCTTCACCATTCACATTTAACCGGAAAAAGAGTCCGCCGGGAGCTCCACTTTCTGGGTCAGCAGGCACTTGGCCCTGCAATAGTGCAATGTCGGTTTTAATCCCCGTTTCGCGCATGTCGCCTTGCAGAAAGTTTGGTGTCGTCTCTTGCACATAGACTCCCGTTGATAACGTGGCTGGCCCGATCGAGTAGTTATTCGGTATTTTTTTTCCGTTTAATTCGGTCTCCCCCATATGCTGAAGCAGCATCGTAGGGAACGTGCGCAGACTTGCATTGTCCGCTTTATATCCAGGTGTATTGGCATTCGCCATATTGTTCGTTAAAATTTCTTGTTTGCGCTGCTGTGCCAGCATACCGGCTGCAGCATTATAAAAGCCTCTTAACACGGAGTATTCCTCCTGCACTTGTAATCTGGACACAATATGTCTCATCTGTCTTATCGACAGTTTTTTACATTTCTTAATAGAATTCTGCGGAAATTGACGGAATCCTTTTTTAAAATGAGGAATTTGTACCAGGAATGATGAAGTATGCGTTGAAATCGCTGAGGTAGATTTGTCGAAAAGCCTATAAATAATTTTGAGGGCTTATAAACTTTTTTGAAGGACCATAAACTTACTTGAAGGGACTATAAATTATTTTGAAGGACTATAAAATCTGTTTTAGGGCCTAAAAGCAGTTTTTGAGACTTTTTATTAGGTTGCTTGGCACAGGCCAAGCTTACTTTTTCACAAAAAAATAAAATGCCACCCACTGCGGGCGGCATTTCCTTCATTAAAACACTTTTCGTTTCGCAATTTTATCCATATGCTCAAGCATTAAGCCGGTTCCGTTCGCTACGGCTCTCATCGGCTCTTCTGCAATCAGCACAGGCACTTTTAACTCGTCGGCAAACAATCGGTCGATTCCGTGAAGAAGTGCTCCTCCACCTGTCAGCATGATGCCGCGGTCGATGATGTCAGCAGAAAGTTCAGGCGGTGTCTTCTCTAACACGCTTTTCGCTGCTTGAACAATCACCATAACAGGCTCCATCAACGCTTTTTGAATTTCTTTTGAGCCAACGGTAATCGTACGCGGCAAACCAGATACCATATCGCGGCCGCGGATCTCTAGCTCTTCGTCACGCTCGTAAACCGTCGCGACGTTTAATTTAATGTTTTCAGCGGTACGTTCCCCGATCAACAGCTTGTACTCTTTCTTTATGTACTGAAGAATCTCTGTATCGAACTTGTCCCCAGCCATTTTAATAGAAGAGGAGGTGACGATATCGCCCATGCTCAAGACCGCAATGTCAGTTGTGCCACCACCGATGTCAACAACCATATTGCCGCTTGGCTGGAAGATATCCATCCCCGCCCCTATTGCAGCCACTTTCGGCTCTTCTTCAAGAAAAATTTGCTTAGCTCCGCACTTTTGCGCAGCTTCTCTAATGGCTTTTTGTTCAACAGACGTAATGTTCGTTGGCGTACAGATCAAGATTCTAGGCTTGGCAAACACGCCTTTCACTTTGATTTTGTTAATAAAGTGTTTCAGCATTTGCTCGGTTACTTCAAAGTCAGCGATAACTCCGTCTTTTAACGGACGGATCGCCACGATGTTTCCTGGTGTACGGCCTACCATACGGCGGGCTTCTTCCCCTACAGCGAGTGCTTTTCCGGTATTCGTGTCGATCGCAACAACAGATGGCTCATCAAGCACAATTCCTTTTCCTTTTACATAAATCAGTACATTAGCGGTACCAAGGTCAATTCCAACGTCCCTTGAAAACATGTTATATCCTCCCTGTTAAACATCCATACAATATAATGACATTTTTAGTAAAAAATCGAAGTTCTATCCAATTTATCATTATATCACAAGTATGTCGAACAAGGTTAAATATTGTCAAAAAATAATTATTGGGCGTCAGACCTATACGGCACATAATGTTTCAAGTGTCATGTTTCATCCCTATCAATTCCAGACTTACTGAACAACTTCCTCTGTGCCTTTTTTGTACTTCACACGCGTCGCTTCTCCACCTCTCAAGTGGCGGATGGACTTATGGTATTCGAGGATTTCTTTTACGTTATTTGCAAGATCGGGATTAATTTCAGGCAGCCGCTCGGTGAGATCTTTATGCACCGTGCTTTTGGAAACCCCGAATTCTTTTGCGATCATGCGGACTGTTTTTCTTGTCTCCACGATATACCGTCCTATCTTGATGGTTCGCTCTTTGATGTAATCGTGCACACCACTCGCCTCCCTAAAATGGATGTGAGAGATGCGATAGAGACTTCTATGAACAAGCTACGTGACAAGTTTTGTTGTCATCTTCGGCTTATAAGTATTGCTTCCATTCCCCTTTTTCCACCGCAGCCATAGTACGATTTCTCACCGCTCACCCTCAATTGAATTATTGTAGGTTTTGTAACATCTTATTAACCAAGTTTTCGTTATATGCCTAAATCTCAACTGGGACAAGGGGAAATGTCCATTTTCTTAAAAAAACCTTTGTAAACTCATGGAAAATTTTATAATTAGCACATTTCTGGGTGGAAGAAATGTTTTACGTTTATGTTACGTTACGGAACGTGTTTTTTAAATTTGTTACGCGTTTGCCGATTGAGGTGCATTTACAACGTTAAGCGTTCGAACGAGCTATGATCCTTACATTGCACAATCAAAAAATAGCAAGTACACAAGACTCGTTTTTATAATTTCCTAAACAACGAAAAAAGCTGCCTCGGTTCGTATCCGAGACAGCTTCCTTATGAAAATTATTCGTTTGCACCAGAATCGTCGGCTTGTGCGCCAGTGTCTTCTGCTGATTGAGATGATGATTCTTGTTCACCGTTGGCATCTTTGCCATCTTTCGTGTCTTTCGTATCTTTTGAATCTTTCATATCTTTGCCGCCTTTATCGTCGGCTTTTGGTGCTGGCTTTTCTTCTTCTTTACCAGGCTTTTGCTCTTCAGCTTTTTTCTGCTCTTCAGCAGCTTTCTTTTCTTCTGCTTTTTTCATCTCTTTACGAGAATCATCAACAGCGGCTGCAAGCTGTGCAACAGATTGATCCCAAGCCATCACCGGGTCTACTGCTTCTCCGTCTTTACGAACTTCGAAGTGAGCGTGGATTTTAGAATCTTTATCATACGCATTCTCACCAGCTTGTCCAAGGACTGTGCCTTGTTTCACTTGGTCACCTTGCTTAACAGATACAGAAGCGAGTGATGAGTAGTGTGTTACAACACCTTTATCATGCTCTACTTCTACTACAAATCCTAGCGCAGGATCTTTTGCCACTTTTACAACGTTCCCGCTTAATGCTGCTGTTACGTCGAATGCTTTGTTGTCAGCAGTCGCTAAATCGATTCCGCGGTTTTGGTAGTAAATATTGTTATAGAATACGAGTGCTGCTTCTTGCTCTTGAGCTGTAGCGTCTGGACTAAAGAAATCTTTTATTACTTCAATGGCTTCAGGATCAGCAACTGGCATTTGGAATTGTTCTTTTGTTAGTGAAACGGGTACTGCTGCTCCATTGTCTTCTAATGCGCTGTCAGGAGTATTATTTTTCTCCACGTTTTTCGCATCGTTTTGATACCATAGAACAGATGTTAAAATGACTGCTGCAAAACTAAGATATACTGCCGGATAAACCCAACGTTTTTTCATAGCACTCTTACCTTTCATCGGTATTGTTTTTTTGGTTTGTTTTTCTTCTTCTTTCATTTTTCATCACCTCAGCAACAAGTTTGAACAGAATTCTGAAAATATATACTTTAGCACTCTATTTTTTATAAAATTTCTTTTCGACAATATAAAAAACCGCATCATGCATAGAGCACAATGCGGTCAATTTAGGGTTTGAAATAAGTTGAATGAAATTGTAGGGGGTCTGTCCCCGGGACAGACCCCCTACAATTTTCACACAATTCCACACCATTTCCACAACATTCACTGAGGCTGATACGCAAGCCCTTTATCAGCGATAGGCTTATAATCAGTGATCTCAATTCCTTTGTAGTAATAATTAACGATTTCCTTGTATGTCTTGCCTTCTTTCGCCATTCCATTCGCTCCGTACTGGCTCAGTCCCACTCCGTGTCCGTAGCCGCGCGTCGTGATGCTGACCTGCTTACCTTTTTTCTCCATCTGAAAATCTGTTGAACGCAGCTCCAGCTTTTCTCGTATCTCTTTACCGGTAAACTCTTTTTTACCGATCGCGAATTTACCGATTCGCTTCCCGCTCGTTGTTGCGACGACTTTTCCGATCTTACCGTTCTTTGATAGCGAAACACCCAGCTTTTGTTCTACCGTACTGACTGGAAGCTGTATGGTATCCGTGTACTTTGGCGATTCTTCTTTATCCCACGGACTTTCTACACTTCTTAAATAGGGGTATTTGTTTTTCCAATAGTCTTCAGAATTAACCGTAAAGCCATTGCTCGTGGAGAAGAAGCTTGCTTGAATCGGATCTCCTTCATAGGTTAGAATCTGTCCTTTTGTTTCAGAGACCGCTTTAATGATTTTTTCTATTTTGGTGTCAAAATCCTCTCCCCAAAGGGTTTCTAGCTCTTTGTTGCCTTTATACACTTGATGCATCACGGTGTCTGACACTACGGCACCTTCTGGCAAACTATCATCTCTGCCTCGGTTTAAAAGGGCTTTTACAATAAACGTTCTTGCTGTTAATGCTTGTGCTTTCAGTGCTTCGAGCTCAAAGTCTGCCGGCATTTCAGATGCGACCACACCTGCCACATACTCTTCTAAAGGGATGTTCTCGACCGTGTCCATGGACTTTCTGAAAACAGGGACAACGATATCTGAGTGAGGAATTTCCAAAGCTAGCATTCTCTCAGACGGCTGCGCTGTTTTCTCTTCTTTCCATTCAGGAGGTGCTGACGAAAATGGTAGTACGAGTATCGTGGGAAGCAGGACGATGATAGCGACAAAAATAGCTAGAATCCAGATCAGCGGCTTGATTTTTACATTCACGTTCCAATGCCCTCCTATAATGTTTTCTACCATACAACTTATACAAAAAAGATGGGCTTTAGAACTCGAAACTAGCATTTTTACAATTGAAATGTGCTATTCAAATTCCTGATTTACAAGTTTTGCTGCAGATACTGAGACAGACCATTCTCTGCATAAAATAAAGAGATGACCAGCACGAAAGGGTGAACAGCATGGACAGTTTTCAGCCTCCTGTTTTGGTTCGAACGCTTACGTATGCACCTGGCAGCATGAAGATTTATTATCCGCAGGTTGAAGGTCGCATCAATCCGCGCATTCAGCAACAAGTCAATCAGCAGATCATTCAGATCAATCAGCAGCTTCAGCAAATGCAAAACCCTGAAGCGCGTCCGGGCATGTACGGAGAATTCGCTGTGAAAACAAACGAAAAGAACATTCTCAGCATCGGATTTTTGAATTATGCATACACCCCAATGGCGGCTCATGGCATGACGTACATTAAGTCACAGACGTGGGACCTATCAACAGGAAGAACCTATCAATTAAAGGATCTATTTAAACCTGGCAGCGACTATGTAGAAGTGTTGAATCGCATCATAAAAGCTCAGATTAAATCGCAGCAGATCATCACGCTGGAACCGTTCAAGTCAATCGGTCCGAACCAAGATTATTACATTGCTGATAAAGCGCTCGTTATCTATTTTCAACTGTATGATCTAACCGCCTATGCGTACGGCTTTCCGATGTTTGTGATTTCAGTGTTTGATCTGCAGAATATTATCGATGAGAACGGACCGCTCGGGAGGTTGGCGGTGAATAGTCTTTAAAAACAGGAATCTTACATTTAATGATCACACAAAAAAACGACCAGATTTCATTCACTCTGGCCGTTTTTATTCTGGAAACTTCTTATTTTTTCGATACATACAGCTTCTTATGCTGATCAACAGTCGCCAAGTACACGGAGTCTATATCCTCAACTTGATAAGTCACCAAGTTTTCTTTCAGCCACGGCAGATCCACTTTTGCTTTCTTTAGGTTCTCTTCGAATAGTTTCCCATCATTTATTACTACTAAAGGAATTTCAACTTGGTCAGCTGCCACTTTAACATCTGATGCTGTAACAGGATCGTGAGCACTGTATTTCATGATACTTAGCTGACCGTTCGGCTCCAACATGCAATACCTTACTTCTGAAATGTTAAATACTTTTCTGATTCTAAGCTCTGCCAGTAAGAGATCAATATTTATAAAGTGCTTTCTCAGATGCTTCCTTACGATTCTCCCGTCATCTATAAGCAGGAGAGGCTTTCCGTTAAAAAAATGGGCAAAAGACCTGCTCTTTAAGGAGATCATACTCAAAAGAGTATGCCAAAAGAATAGCGTTAGAATGGGGGTGATCGTGCGTGTAAAAGTCACCTCTCCATCCAATAAAGGAGAAACAGTAAGTGCCCCTAATATCCAGATCAGCGCAAAGTCAAAGGTCGTCATCTGACTGAAGGACCTTTTCGTCACAAACCTTCCAACAAAAAAAACGATAACCCCTACAAGAATCGTTCGAATGACGTACCCTATCAATGTTATGTCTTTTAATTCACCAAAAACTTGAGGCATCTTAATCCCCCTGTTTGTTTATGTATAGTGTTCCACCAGGTGTAAGAATTCCTACAAAAACATCTTTTATCGCTGGAATATTAAGCATCTGCAGCTGCTGGTCTATCCACTCGCTGTCTAGATTGTTTTTCCTCAGCACGCGCTGATCCACTTTACCTTCATAGATTAGAAGCTGAGACAGCTCATTCGGAGTTGTTGGTATGCCCATAGAAGATTTTGTTACAGGCAGGTCTTGATTGTCGATCGCGACACTAAAATCTCCCGTTGTTTCTGCTACTAAAAACTTCACTTTTTCAAGGTTAAAAGCATCTTTCACTCTTAATATAGAAAACACATTATCAAGTGTCAGTCTTGTTTTCTTTAAATTTTTCTTTATGATTTTACCGTTTTTCACGATAATATTTGGAGTTTGAGAAACAACGGAAGGGAACTTAAGGTACCCGAAATAGGTGAGAAATAGCATAAATATCGTATAAACAATGATGATGGCAAAAGCATCGATCGGCCGCGAATCAGGAACCACGATACGGGTAGCCGAGATATGACTGATTCCAGCTGCCATGATGAAATTATAAGGGGTCGTAATAGCATTCTGCTTAAAACCCATTGCTTTATCAGACGCAAATAACAAAAAATACAGCAAGGAAGTTCTAAAGATTTGTTCAATTATGCTTAAATCCTCTGCTTGAAATAACACATGTTTAAGTTCCATACTTCATCTTCCTTTAGTGACTCTTTTGTGATTCTTGAATTTGCATATATAGGTTAAAATCCCCAATATTTCTATAATTATTTGGTAACGCTAAAAAACCCTGATCTCCACAAGCAAAGATCAGGGTTTCTTCATTATGATTTAGTTTACGCCAATTGCGTCGTACGATTTTTTAACCGCTGCTACTTCAGCAGATGTTGCGCCATAAAGGTCAGACGCCGATTGAACAAGCGCTGCTCTTGCTTGGCTGAAGTTAGAAGAAGCTGTTAAGTAAACCGTATTCGCTCTGTAATAGATTGCTCCTACTTTTTGGTTGCCGATCGCCGGAACTGTCACGCCGTAATGCGTTCCGCCAACTGCCAGCAAGTAAGCCGCTTTGTTGATGATACCGCTGTTGATGTGTACGCCACCATTGTCACCTGTTCCTGTGTAGCGAACGGAATAGTGGTCAGGGTCATTATACTTTGTAGGATCACTCATCGAACGCAGTGCATCATTTGGCGTTCCTGGCGTGTAGATGTCTTCACCGATCTCATAATCCGGGTTGTTATTTTCATGGTGCTCAACTAACGTACCGAAAATATCGGACATGGCTTCGTTCAACGCACCAGATTCGTTTTGATAGATCAGATCAGAAGAAAAGTCTGTTACAGCGTGTGTCAATTCATGCGCTACAACATCCAGACCACCGGATAAGGAGACGAATGTTGTTCCGTCACCATCACCGTAAACCATCTGCTGACCGTTCCAGAACGCGTTATTGTAGTTACGGCCGTAATGTACTGTTGATTTTAACGCAGCTCCTTTATTGTCGTAAGAGTTACGGTTGAAAACTTCTTTATAATAATCGTACGTTGCTCCTGCATAATAGTGAGCATCTACAGCTGCACGATCGTATGTTGCGTTAAACTGGTTGTCCGCATCTGCCCAAAGCTTTCCTGGAAGCTGCTGGCGATTTTGCGCATCGTATGTAAATACGCCTCCACCTCTTGTATTATCTTGTAAGTAGTACGTTCCGTTTGATAGTAACGTATTTAGCGTTTTTGAGTCACCTAATACACCTGTTCCAGAACCAACAGCGTTTGTTCCAACCAATGAACCGCCGCCTGTTGGAGGTGCTTTCGTACCGCCATGCGCTTCGTCTAAATCATTGTAAGAGTTTAAAATCTTACCTGTTACAGCATCTACAAAATAGTTGTAGTTTCCTGGCTCAGGAGATAAGAAGTTAAGGTTTACTAAGTAAGCATATGTCGCTTGATCTCCTTCTGTATAAACAACAAGATTTGACGTTGGATCTGCTTCATATTCAGGTGTGAAACCTAAGTCTTTAACGGCTGCTGCTACCGCTTTAGATGCAGAAATCTTTTTACCAAAACCTAATCCTGGCTTGTTCTGCAGATTCGGAATCACTGTTCCCGAGAATACAACAAGTTCTCCTTGATCGTTAACGTGAGCCACTTGTGTGGATCCCCAAACAGGTACTCCTTTATATGTTTGCTGAAGGCGTACTAGCTGTCTGCCAAGCTCGTCTTTTGTCACAGACTTAACTGTGAACGCCTCTTCCGCTTTTTGACTTCCTAATTTAAATGTCTTTGACTCTTTTTGAAGATAAGACATAACCACTTCTTTTGCAGATTTTGATGATGCCTCCGTTAATTTACCTGATACAAAAGATGGTGTACCCGTTAAGCTATTGAACTGCTTTGTTGATAGAACATTAACTGGTGCGTCAGCATTAGCTTGTCCTGCCGCTAATGGACTCACCGCAAGACCTAGTGCTAAACCCCATACTGATAACTGCTTTTTCATACCCTTTCAATCCCCTTTGCTTCATGAATTTTAAAGCCAGTGGATTTATATTAGCACCTTTTATTTTATTTTCAAACTATTTTAAAAATTTTGATTATAAGGTACTAGTTGAAAGCTGTTTTTCAATAAATTGGGTGTTTGTTACTATAATTTTGATTAAATGTTGTTTTCACCAAAAAATAGACAATAAAAAAAGCCGGCAACCTCTGCCAGCTTTTTCTACAGCTATTTCATTTTCCTGCCTTTAATAAAATTTAACACGAAGACGATCAAAGCGATGACGAGTAAGATATGAATAATACCGCCTGCTACTTTAAAGATTACGCCTAATAACCAGAGTACGATTAATATACCAATAATGGTCCAAAGCATGAGTTCGACATCCTTTCCGAGGAAAATAGATATGTTTAGTTATAGGTATAGATTTCCCGAACAACATGCGGCGTAAACAATTTTGGTTTAAAACTTTATGCAGGGTGTTCATGGTAAAGATATGATGCATTTATCGTGAACTTAAGCAACTCAGTGGGTCAAATTTTGGTTACGCGCAACGCAGGCTTATTTGCGCGCAGTTGAGCCTCTTTCGCGCGCAGTTCAGTCCTGATTGCGCGCAGAAAAGCATCAGTTACGCGCACGTTTCACTGTTTCTCGCGCAGACCGGGTATCTGAGTACATTTTTAATCATCAATCGCATTAAATAATGTGATAAAACTTAAAAAAAGGGTTCACTTGATCAAAAAAAGCTTTTTCTAAAGGCTTTTTTCTGAAAGATTATTGCTTTTTAATCTTTTATTTCGTCTTCTTTGAACAGTAGGTTGTAGCGGAAGGTGCGAGATTCCTGCCCCGCGAAAAGCGAGCATCCTGGAGCGAAAATCAACTACTAACAAACAAAAAAGCTGACTACAAAGGTACATATAGCACCTTAGAGTCAGCTTTCTCTGTATAAATTAAGCTAAATTACTTTTTAATGATTGCTCTTCTTTTGCAGGTGTTGTTTTCACATCTTCGTTCACACGCTCGATGTCAGCACCTAATGCGGCTAGTTTTCCAGTAAAATCAACGTATCCACGGTCGATGTGCTTGAGTTCAGTTACACGTGTGTAACCGTCTGCGACAAGCCCAGCAAGTACCAAAGCTGCACCTGCGCGAAGGTCAGTTGAAGCAACCTCAGCACCTTGCAGATTTACAGGTCCGTTGATTACAGAAGAACGGCCTTCAATTTTGATATCTCCATTCATACGGCGGAATTCTTCCACGTGCATGAAACGGTTTTCGAATACAGTTTCCGTGATTACGCTTGTTCCGTTCGCACGAAGCAATAGCGCCATCATTTGCGACTGAAGATCAGTCGGGAATCCTGGATGTGGCATTGTTTTAATATCAACAGGCTTTAATTCACGAGGTCCGCGAACACGAAGTCCGTTTCCTTCTTCTTGAATTTGTACACCCATCTCTTCCATTTTTGCGATTAAAGGACGAAGGTGCTCTGCGATTGCATTCTCAATCAATACGTCGCCTTCCGTGATAGCAGCTGCTACCATGTACGTACCTGCTTCGATACGGTCTGGAACTACAGTATGCTCAGCACCTGCAAGCTCTTCAGCACCGACGATACGGATTGTACCAGTACCTGCACCGATAACTGTTGCACCCATCGCATTCAAGTAGTTAGCTAGACATACGATTTCTGGTTCTTTTGCAGCGTTTTCGATGATTGTTGTACCTTCAGCAAGTGTTGCGGCCATCATGATGTTCTCAGTAGCACCTACACTTGGGAAGTCTAAATAAATCTTTGCACCTTGCAAGCGGCCATCGATTTTTGCTTCGATAAAACCGTTCCCGATTTTAACCGTAGCTCCCATCGCTTCAAATCCTTTTAAGTGCTGATCGATCGGACGTGATCCGATTGCGCAGCCTCCAGGAAGTGCGATACGAGAAAGTCCAACACGAGCAAGCAACGGTCCCATAACTAGGAATGATGCTCTCATTTTGCGGACATACTCAAATGGTGCTTCTGTTTTCAGTTCGCTTGTAGCATCAACAGAAATTTCTCCGTTATCAAATGCTACATCAATATTTAAATAACGTAATACTTCGTTAATCGTAAACACATCAGCAAGGGCTGGCACATCTTTTATTGTGCTCTTGCCTTGACTAGCTAAAATGGATGCTGCGATGACAGGAAGTACGGCATTCTTAGCTCCTTCAACTCGTACAGAGCCCTCTAACCGCCTACCACCACGGACAATGATTTTTTCCAACGATATTCCCCTCCGCGTCCAATTTGTATATTAATATTCAGACGTAATTATTGGTGTGCCAATTGTGACAGTAGTTTTACTGCCCAATCCTTCAGTTCGCAGTGCAACCTGAAGATTCATTTTATGTTGATGACCGGTATAAATCGCTTGTTCCCACAGCTCAGTATATGCAGAAAGCGACACAAACGTCTCTTCTTTTAGTTCCTCTACAGAAACACCAGAAAAGGCGCGTACCAATTCATTTGCTTGCGAATACAAATCAACCACCATTCTATCACCGTATGTACCGGTAACACAAGAGAAAATTTTGGGATTTCCTCCTACTGATTGTTCAACACGGCGATCAATCAGGTTCTGGATTTCTTTCCAGTTTTGATTTGTATTTACAAGTCCTTCAACCGCATAAATAAAATACGATGCGGATTGATCTTTTTGGGGGTATGTAATGATGGTCATTTTCTCTGAAACCCCGATATCATTACGCTCAAGAGTCCCGTTCATTTTATAATGTCCGGCCTCATCTTCTGTTACCGCCCAGTCAAATTCAGGATAATTACGTTTAAGCTCTTCTGCTTGTTTTAAATACCCTAGTCCTTTAGATGTAAAACCTATTTGACCACGAAAATACATCGTCCATTTGTCAGGTTTTACGCCCTTGTCTTTTAAAACGTCTATTATATGTGTAACTTCATTTGTTTTTTCGTCTGTTTTTGCATATCCAGAAGTAATCATAATTGTAAGCAAAATCGCAGTAATCGTCATTGTCCATTTTTTCATTCCCCAGCACATCCTCTCTATTTCTCATTGTTGCCAAAGAGACAGAGGATATCCGTGGAAGTTGTAGTCATATTCCGACAATTCCGTTTTTGGTTAACGGTTGCTCATTACCCAAATAACTGGCTGAGATTAGTGGAATACTGTAGATATTTCAGAAAAAAATCGCTCGCTATACTTGCAAGACTAATCACTAGCAGTATGTATAGCACTCTAGCCTGCATGACCTTTCCTTTTTTGATCCATTTATCAAAGTGGATCGCCTGCAATGCCCACCAAGCAATAACGAGAAACAATAGATGTACGATGATATGTAATAAAGCTTGTTGTCCGATTGGAATCATAAAAACGTCTGACCTCCTTATTACATATTTCGACATCTTAAGCATAATTCTTTTGTGTCATTTTAGATAGCTACTTTCTCCCTAGTTACTTGTTTTGAAAGCCCTTTCTTTCAAGAAGTTCAAAAAGTTGTAACGACTGTGATCCGTAAAAAAATTTAGGCAGTCGTTTTATTATATTTAGACGAATAAAATGATAAGAAGTTACGGTAGTTTTGACTCATTTTTGATAGGAATTTGATAGGGATTTATATTAGGGGATGGGATTGCGATGGTGATGTCCATTTCAGAAGGGAACTCTAATCACTATCCAACTGGAGCGGACAAAGAATGTATCTGATAAAGAAAGCGGAATTTATATCCACGTTATTTTTGATATATCCACATTATTTTCAATAATTCCACGTTAATTATGATATATCCACGGTTTTTTAATAATTCCACGTTAGCTAGTTTTCATCAAAAAAGCCCATCAAGGTTTCTTCAAAAGAAACCTCAATGAGCTGGCTATCAAAATCAGCTAAATCAATGATCATGCGTATGAACTTCTGTTTCAATCTGCATAAAGAATTCGTTCACGTCAAAGTTTCCGTAGAAGAAATCAAGTGCGAGATCTGGCATGACTCCCAAAATCAGAATGGATGCGGCACAAAACGCCAACACGGCTGCCATACCTCCAGGAACCGAAACCTTCGCTCCTTCTCCATCACGGAAAAACATGATCGCAATGATATTAAAGTAATACACATAAGAAACGAGCGTCGTCGCCATCATTACAGCCGCAAGCCAATAATGGGCGGGTTCCAATCCGAGCGCTCCCATAAAAATTCCGAATTTCCCTATAAAACCTGCAGTCACGGGGATCCCGGCAAGTGACAATACGAAAAAGGTCATCGGAACGGCAAGCCATGGAGAACGCTTGAACAATCCGCGGAAAACGCTGATATCGTTCGAACCTTCCTGACTCGTTAACAATTGAATCACCGTAAATGCCCCGATATTCATAAACAAGTAAGCCAGCAAATAGAACCAGATCAGCTCAAACAACAATGACGAATTTGAAACGAACGGTACTAAAATGTAACCCGCTTGAGCGATAGACGAATACGCAAACATCCGCTTAATGTTTCTTTGTCGAAGCGCGGTAACATTCCCGATGATCATGGTAGCAGCAGCTAACAGCATAACGTACGGCTGAACTTGCAATAAAAGCGGTTCACTATCGATCCCAGGTGCCGCAATAAAGGTGATGATGATCACACGAAGTAAGATCACAAAGCCTGCTGTTTTCGATACGACACTTAAGAATGCCGTTACAGGAACAGGTGCACCTTCGTAAACATCCGGTGCCCACATGTGAAGTGGAGCAGCTGCGATTTTAAACGTTAGACCTGCAAACGTGATAATGAATGCAAAGACGATCAAAAAACTGTGCTTTAATAGTTCAACGTTCCCCATGTTTTCAGCAATCTTGAACAGATTCGTTTCCCCTGTCAGACCGAAAATATAACTCATTCCAAATAAAGTGATTGCCGTAGCGATTCCGCCTGAAACGACATACTTAAACGCTGATTCGTTGCTGCGTTTGTTTCGCCTCTCCAGACCAGCCATAATATAAGAGGATAGAGAAAGAAGCTCCAAGCCTACGAACAGTGTGATGAGGTCTGCACTTGAAGCCATCATCATGGCTCCTAATAGTGCTGCAAGCAGTAAGTAGTAGAACTCACCTCTGTTTTCTTCGATATCTTCTTTTTTATAATTGGACGCTAAGACAAGTACCAATAGCGTTCCTAACAAAAGAAGAATCTTAAAGGCTTTTGAAAACGAGTCCAATCTATACGTATCATAAAGAATCGACGTAACGTCTTGATCGAGCTGCATAAAAATGGCGACGAGAGCAGCCACAACTCCTGCTCCTGCAAGCCAAGCCAGAGGTTTTCGGCTGGACTCCCTTTTCATAAAAAGATCAATAATGGATAACAATGTGGCTACGCCAAGAATAATAAATTCAGGAGCCATGACGCTCCATTCAAAAGAAAATAACGTATCTAAATCCATGACTTAGCCCCCTAACCCTAGCAGAATGACATCTAATGTTGGACGGAGCATATCACTTAACCAAGCAGGATAGATTCCGATAAACAAAATCGCCGCCAGCAAGATAAACGCTGGAATCCGCTCTGTTGAAGATAGATCATGAGCGTTTGAGAGTTCTTTTTCAGCGCCAAACGTGATGGCCAAGACCGCCCGCAGCACGTAAACAGCGGTTAAAATCAGCCCTAGCGTTCCAATAGCGGCTAACACAGGCATTTTCTCAAACAATCCTAAAAACGCCATAAATTCGCTTATAAAGCCTGACATTCCCGGCAGACCTAATGAAGCGAGACCTCCAGCGAGCATGACACCTGCGAAGATCGGCATCTTTTTCGCCACTCCTCCGAAATCTTTCAATTCAGAAGAGCCTGCTCGTTCATAAAGAACACCTACTAAGAAAAACAGCAGCGCGGAGATCAATCCGTGAGAGACCACTTGGAATACAGCTCCCGTCATCCCTGCTTCGTTCACTGCCGCAAGCCCGATGAGCACGATTCCCATATGAGAGACGGATGAATAAGCCAACACTCGTTTCACGTCCGTTTGTGTTAGTGCTAAAAACGCTCCGTAAAGCAGGTTGATCACACCGAACAATCCGATAACAAACGCGAGCGACTTGAACTGATCAGGAAAAAGTCCTGCTCCAAACACGATCAAACCGTACGCACCGATTTTTAATAGAATGCCTGAGTGAATCATAACGATCGGAGGCGGCGCTTGAACGTGGACGCGAACCATCCATGAATGAAGCGGTGCGACCGGTAGCTTAACAGCAAACGCAACGAGCAGAGCGATCAGCATCCCCATCTTAAAATTCTTCGTTATATTCAGCTGGTTCAGTTCTGATTGCGGAAGCGAGAACGTGTAAGCAAGCTGCTCAAAGTTCATTGTTCCGGTCTTCATGAACATGGCTACAAACGCAATAAGGAGAATGGCTGAACCGACTCCGTTATAGATCAAAAAGCTGTAAGCCGCTTTTTCTTTCTCAAGATAACCCCATCGCCCGATTAAGAAAAACATCGGAATGAGCGTGATCTCAAAGAAAATGAAGAATAAGAATAAATTTTGTGCGGCAAAAACGCCGAGCATTCCCATCTCAAGCAAAAAGAACAAAATGAAGTAACTTTTCCAGTCTTTTTTTATAGAGAACGACGCGATGGCGGCGAGCACACTCACAACTGACGTTAAAAGAATGAGCACCATCGATAGGCCGTTCACACCAACTTCATAAAAGATCGGATAGCTTACATCCCCTTTTGATTGAAAGACTTCATAAGAAACCCATTGAAATTTCTCCGCAAGCTGAAGGCCCTCGCCTGACATATTAAAAGCTGATAACGTAACGAGTGCGGTACCGAGCGGGAATAGCGTTCCTAAGATTCCGATCCATTTGATAGACTTCTCATCATGAGAAGGTGTAAACAGAAGGACGAGCACGCCTAACAAAGGGGAAAAAATCAAGATGGAAAGAAGATATGTGTTCATGAGAAGTACCCCCCTGTTAATGCGACGATCAGTAATAGGATGACGATGCCAAAGATTGCGAACGTTCCATATGACTGAACCTGCCCATTTTGCAGCCTTGAACCGATCTTACTTAATCCTTGTACACCGTTCACAACAGCGGCAACAAGTCCGTCGACTACATATTTATCAAATAAAACGCCAAGCTTGCTCAAGCCCTTCGTTCCTTTTACAAATGTGGCGTCATACCCTTCATCAACATACCACTTGTTGTAGATCACGCTGCTGAGCCCTGGCAATGAACGCGTCATCCAGTCTCGGGATAACGTTCCTTTTTGATAGATCAGATAAGCGAGCGCAATTCCTAAAAGTGATGCCATTGTCGCGACAATCGGAATCCACCCTGGCCCGTGATGATCAGCATGCGGCAGTTCAACAGGACCATTAGCCAAATAATCAGATAAAAACGTGCCAAACCATGTTGTGTTCAAATAACCCGCAACGACTGCCAAGATCCCTAGAACAATCATCGGCAGTGTCATCACACTTGGTGATTCATGAACACCACTCTGATCGCCGCGCGGTTTCCCTGTAAACACGAGGAAAAACAAGCGGAACATGTAAAATGCCGTCATGAACGCAGCGATAACAGCGAGCCAAAACAGTCCGTACTTGCCATCTGCATACGTACTTGCCAATATTTCGTCTTTTGAAAAGAATCCGGATAACAATGGAACACCTGAAATGGCGAGAGCACCGATTAAAAAGAGCGGTCCTGTCACGCGAAGCTTTTTCCAAAGCCCGCCCATCTCTTCGATGTTTTGTGTATGTACAGCATGAATCACACTTCCAGCAGCTAAAAACAGCAATGCTTTAAAGAACGCATGTGTTGTTAAGTGGAAAATTCCAGCCACATAACCTGATGCACCTAGCGCGAGCATCATGTACCCTAACTGACTGACGGTAGAATACGCTAAAACGCGTTTGATGTCTTTTTGCATGAGACCGATTGAAGCCGCAAAAATGGCAGTTACTCCGCCTACAACAGCAACAACTGTTAACGCTGTTTCTGATGCTTGAAAGAGTGGATACATCGCAGCGACAAGATAAACCCCTGCTGCTACCATCGTTGCCGCATGAATGAGCGCTGAAACCGGTGTCGGACCTTCCATCGCGTCAGGAAGCCATGTGTGAAGTGGCAGCTGACCTGATTTACCGATTGCTCCAATAAAGATACATAAAGCAGTGAGTGTCAGCATGCCTGATGAGATATCGCCATTTTTTACGGAAGCGAAAATCTCGTCATATTCAAAACTGCCAACCTGCCAAAATAGCAAAACCATTCCGATAAACAGACCAACGTCCCCAATACGGGTCATAACGAAGGCTTTTTTCGCAGCGGCCTTTGCTTCCGGCTTAAAATAATAGAAACCGATTAATAGAAATGAACCTAATCCTACCAGCTCCCAAAACATGTAAAGCTGTAATAGATTAGGAGATAGAACCAGTCCAAGCATCGCGAATGAAAACAATCCTAAATAGGCGAAGAATACCGGGAATCGTTCGTCTCCGTGCATGTACCCTTTTGAATAAAGGTGTACTAAAAAACTGACGAGTGAAACGATGACAAGCATGAGCGCATTAAGCGGATTTACTTCATATCCCATTGTGATAGCCCGTTCACCCATTTGAAACCAAGTGCCTTCTACTTTAATTCCGTCACCTTGCCATACCGCGAGCCAAACCCCGACAGACATCACAAGTGAAATTCCAGTTAACAGCACCCCGATCCAAGCGGTGCTCTCACTTTTTGATTTTCTAAAAATGAGCAATAAAATGAAGGATAAAAGCGGGAACAACGGTATAAGCCAACTACTCTGCAACATGATCGTCCATCTCCTTCCTTATCGCTTCATCGTATCCATCTCATCCACATTTACCGTCTGTCTGTTGCGGTATAGTGCAATGAGAATCGCAAGTCCAACTGCCGCTTCTGCTGCGGCCACCGTTATGGTGAACAGCGAGAAAATTTGACCAGTCAGCCCAGGGTTAATCGAATATTTTGCAAAAGCAACCAAGTTTATATTTACCGCATTCAGCATCAATTCGATTGAAATGAGTACAATAACCGCATTTCGCTTCGTTAGTGCACCGAACAATCCAATGCAAAAAAGAATCAAGGCAAGCATCAAGTAAGCTGCTAAAGGGACAGAGCTCATTTTTTTGCCTCCTTTTCATCGTCATCCCGTTTGGCTAGGATGATCGAACCAATCAGTGCAACGAGCAGCAGCACGGATGTTAGCTCAAACGGAATGACATAATGGGAATACAGTTCGATCCCGATTTTTTTCGTGTTATCGATATGAAGCTCTGCGTTCTGCTGGCCAAAATCAAGGTCTTTGATTTTGCCGTACATGATCAGGAAGAAAAGCCCAATCGCAAGCCCTGTTAAGATAACCTTTAAACGAGGCAGCTGCTTTTCCTTTTCCTGGTGACGGGTTAGCATGATTCCAAAGAGCATGATGATCGTAATAGCGCCTGAATAAATGAGCACTTGCACGACGGCAACGAACTCAGCCGATAGTGTAACGTAAATACCCGCAATCGCAATAAACGTAAAGATAAGAGCAACAACCATGTGTACGACATTTGTCAGGTTAATGAGAAGAACGCCGCCGGCAATGGCTGTTAGTGCGAGAAAGAAAAAAGCGATCATTTCACCGGTCATGCTTTGTTCTCCTTTCTGACATTCTCATCGTTTTCATCGAGCCACTCGAGATTTTTGAAAAGCTCATCCCGGCTGTATTCAGCAAGCTCGAACTGATTGGTCATCACGATTGCTTCAGTCGGACAAACTTCTGTACACAGATCGCACAAAATACAGATTTCAAAATTGATGTCGTACGTATCGATGATCTTCCCTTTTTTCGCAGGATCCGGATGCGGCTTCCCCGTTAACTGGATGCAGTCGGTCGGGCAGATCTGCGCGCATTGGTTGCACACGATACACTTTTCGGGATAAAACTTTTGGATGCCGCGGAAACGGTCAGGCATCTGGATTGGTACGTCCGGATAGCTTGTCGTGACGTTTTGCTTTGTCAGGTTTTTGACCGTATAGCTTAAACCTTTCACAAGACCTTTCATCCTGAGATCACGCTCCTTATGCGTTGGTCTTTCTATTAATTGAGCTTTGTTTGTTAGGCAAAAACACTTTTTGTGAGATTGCGCTCTGTCGTTTATGAAAGTGTTGATCTCCGCTCCAGGTTGCTCGCTTTCCGCGGGGCAGGCGGTGAGCCACATTCGGACGTTTCACTCTTAAGTGTCTCACCTGACCGCCAGTCCCGCAGGAGTCTCGCACCTTGCACTCCAATCAACTTGTCAAAGAAGGAAATTCACAAAAAGCGGTGTAAGTAAATTTAGCAACCTCACCCTTAAAAAACATGGCAAGTCTAGGACCCTTTTATAAAAACAGTTCTTTCACTGCGGCACTGACAAAGATATTCAATAGCGCTAGCGGCAGCAGGACTTTCCATGCGAAGCCCATGAGCTGATCGGCCCGGAGTCTTGGGAGTGTTCCGCGAATCCAGATCATGAAAAACACGACGATGCTAAATTTAACGCCAAACCACAATGCTCCAGGGATGAATCCTAAAAACGGAATCGGGTTCCAGCCTCCTAGGAACAGGACGGTTGTAAGGGACGCCATCGCAAATAGGTACACATACTCTGTGAGCATGAAGAACGCCCAGCGGAAACCGGAGTATTCTACGTGATAACCGGCAACGAGCTCTGACTCTGCTTCTGGCAAGTCGAACGGCGTACGGTTCAACTCAGCGATCGAGGAGATCAAAAAGACGAAAAACCCTATCGGTGTTAAAAAGATGTAGGCGATGTTTTCTTGTCCTCTCACGATATCGTTTAGGTTCAGGCTTCCCGCAAAAAGGATAACCCCGACTACCGAGATGACGAGCGGAATCTCGTATGAAATCATCTGCGCTGCAGCACGCATGCCGCCGAGTAATGAATATTTATTGTTAGAAGCCCAGCCGCCCATCAAGATGCCGATTGTTGAAATTCCTGAGATGGCTACATAATATAGAAGACCTACACCAAGGTCTGCGAACTGCATGTTTTCCGAGAACGGAATCGTCGCGAGCACCATGAACGCTGGTGCGAACGCGATAACAGGCGCCAATATAAAAAGCGGACGGTCAGCAAGCTTTGGAATGGTATCTTCTTTTATTAAAAGTTTAAAAACGTCAGCAACGGTCTGAAGAAGACCAAATCGTCCTCCAACCCGGTTCGGTCCCGTGCGCATCTGCATGAACCCGAGCACTTTTCGCTCCGCTAAGATCGCGTATGTTACGAAGCCTAGTACTGTCATCAGCAGTGCGGCACCGAGCGCAAAGAAAATGGCTACATGCATCCAGCCAGGCTGTGCGTATAAAAGATCCTCCATCAGCCATCAACCTCCCCGAGAACGATATCAATCCCGCCTAAGATGGTAATCAAGTTGGAGATGTTTTCACCGACTAAAAGTTTTGGCAGAATCTGAAGGTTATAAAAGGATGGTCTGCGAAACTTCAAGCGGTAAGGTTCCTTTTTTCCTTCTGACGCGATGTAACAGCCTATCTCTCCGCGTGGAGACTCGATTCGAACGAACGCTTCACCTTTTGGCGGCTTGATGATCCTTGGCACTTTTGCCATCACTGGACCTTCTTCAGGAAACTGTTGCACCGCTTGTTCTAAAATCTTGAGTGATTCTTCAATTTCCTGCATGCGACACTGATAACGCGCCCATGCATCTCCCGTATGAAAGACCGGAACATCAAAATCAAAACGGTCATAAATCGAATACGGCTCATCTTTTCTTAGATCCCAATTCGTACCCGTGCACCTTAAGTTAGCGCCGCTCAAACTAAAGTTCAGCGCTTCTTCTTTTGTGTAAAAGCCGATTCCTTTTACACGGTTTAAGAAAATTTCGTTGCCTGTCACAAGATCGTGATAGCCTGCAAGCTCTTCTCTCATGTACGGAACAAAATCTCGGACCTTCTCGATCCAGCCATCTGGTGCATCCCACTTCACACCGCCTACACGCATGTAGTTAAACGTTAGGCGTGCGCCGCAAATCTCGTTCAGCATGTTGATGATGGCTTCACGTTCACGAAACGCATATAGAAAAGGACTCATCGCCCCGATATCCAGCAGATATGTACCGAACCATACGAGATGGCTCGCGATTCGGCCAAGCTCCATCACGATTACACGCAAATACTCCGCTCGTTCGGGAATCTCAAGGCTCATCATCGTTTCAACCGCGTGACAGATCACATAGTTGTTCGTCATAGCCGCAAGGTAATCCATTCGGTCGGTGTACGGAATGATTTGCGTGTATTGAAGGTTTTCTGCAAGCTTCTCTGTACCCCTGTGCAGGTAGCCGATAACCGGTGTTGCTTCAATAATGGTTTCTCCGTCAATTTTCAGCACGATCCGGAACACGCCGTGTGTGCTCGGATGCTGAGGTCCAACGTTGAGGAGCATCTCTTCTGTTCTGATCAATGTCTACACCTCCACGTCATGCGGTTCGTAATCTTTTCTGAGCGGATGACCGACCCAGTCATCTGGAAGCATGATGCGCGTTAAGTTCGGATGACCTTCAAAATGAATGCCCAACAGGTCATACGTTTCACGCTCTGGCCAGTTTGCACCTTCCCATAACGGGGTAATAGAGTGGGTAGTAGCACTTGTTCTGTCAATTTTCACTTTAAGTGCGACCGACTGGCGATTTACGTACGAATATAAGTGGTTATATACTTCAAAGTGCGTTTCGAAATCTGTGCCGTGCATTTCTGACAGATAGTCAAAACGAAGCTGATCGTTATGCTTTAAAAACTCAGCGATTTTGTAATAGGTATCGGGTTTTGCAACTAAGGTAGGCACGTCTTTAGACAGCCTATTAATATAGGAATTCTCTAGCACATCTTCTCCTAGATGTTCTTTGATGACTTTTATGTAGGTATCGAGGATAGGTTGGTTTGGTGATGGTTTTTCTTCTGCAGCAGGTTCAGCTGCAGCTCCTTTTGCATTTGCGGCGGCACGCGCTTTTGCTGCTGCAGCGGCCTTCGCTTTCGCGGCTGCAATTGCTTTTGCTTTTTCGTCGTCGCCTGCAGGTGTTTCGGCCGGTGCTTCTCCCCCTGCTTCTCGTAAAGCTTTTGCTTTCGCTGCGGCTGCTGCTTTTGCCTTTGCGGCTGCGTCGGCCTTTGCTTTTGCTGCGGCTTTTGCTTTTTCATCATCTGTTGCGGGTTCTGTTGATGTGTCGCCACCCGCTTCTCTTGCTAGTTTTGCTTTTGCGGCAGCGGCTGCTTTCGCCTTAGCTGCTGCAGCGGCCTTAGCTTTGGCGGCTGCGAGTGCTTTTTGTTTAGCAAGGTCATCTGTTGAATCATTCGTGGCTGGCGTCGAATCCTCTGCTTTCGCTTTTTCAGCCTGACGCTGTTTTGCGAGCTCAAGCGCTTTTGCCTTCGCTTCAGCTGCAGCTTTCTTTTTCAGCTCTTCTTTTGTTAATTCTGGTTCGGCTGCTGGCTGTTCTGCCGATTCCGCATCTACTTTCGCCTTTTCAGCTTGTCGCTGCTTCGCGAGCTCAAATGCTTTTGCTTTCGCTTCAGCCGCAGCTTTCATTTTCAGCTCTTCTTTTGTTAACTCTGGTTCGGCTGACGGTTGTTCTGTCGATTCCGAAGCTGTTCTCGCTTTTTCAGCCTGACGCTGTTTTGCGAGCTCGAGCGCTTTTGCCTTCGCTTCAGCAGCGGCTTTCTTTTTCAGCTCTTCTTTTGTTAATTCTGGTTCTGCTGAAGGTTGTTCTGCCGATTCCGGAGCTTTTGCTTTTTCAGCTTGACGCTGTTTTGCGAGTTCAAGTGCTTTTGCCTTCGCTTCAGCGGCGGCTTTCTTTTTTTGTTCTTCTATCGATAATCCTTCATTGGATTCATTTTGCTTATCTGTCATTCGCTCATCACCTTCTTGCCGGTCTTCGCTTCAAATCGGATTTTTTCCTGAAGCTTGTTGATGCCATAAATGAGTGCAGCAGGGTTAGGTGGACATCCTGGTATGTACACATCCACAGGCACGATTTGATCGACGCCTTTTACAACCGCATAGGATTTGATGTATGGTCCGCCAGCTGTTGCGCACGACCCCATCGCAATAACCCATTTTGGTTCCGGCATCTGCTCATACAATCTTTTTAGTACAGGAGCCATCTTTTTCGTTACTGTTCCAGAAACGATCATGACATCCGATTGACGCGGTGACGTCCGAAAGATGCTTCCAAATCGGTCTAAGTCATAATGCGACGATCCTGTACCCATCATTTCAATGGCACAGCAAGCGAGTCCAAAGGTCAACGGCCACAGCGAATTGCTTCTCGCCCAGGCTTTTACTTGTTCGAGTGTTACCATGAATACGTTGCGATCTAGTTCGGCACGTTCTTCAGCCGTAAGCTCCCATTTTATGTCCATTTAAGCACCTTCTTTTTCCAAGCGTATACAAGACCTAACGTTAAAAGAACAACGAAAATTCCCATCTCGATCAAGGCAAACACACCGAGCTCTTCATAGGCAACGGCCCATGGATATAGAAATACGGTTTCAACATCAAAAATAACAAACATAAGCGCAAACAAATAATAGCGGACATTGTATTGAACCCAGCTTTGATGAAAAGGGTCGATTCCGCTTTCGTACGTGGTGTATTTCTCTGCTGATGGTTTATAAGGACGCAGCAAACGGCCTGCAGTCAATGCAACCACTGGCAACAGGATCCCTAAAAATAAAAATACAGCCACAATGAGGTAATTGTTTTGATACAGATGATAAAAATCCATTCTGACTACCCCCTAATCTTCAGAATTTTTTAAATTCTGTAACCGCTTTAATTATAGCAAATTCCATATTTTGTGTCGATGTGCTTCTTCACATATGGAATCATCACTATACAAATGTCTACTTCTTATTTTTCTATAGAAATGTTCATATTCCTGTAAATTTTTTGCATGTGCAGTATACAAAGTTAGCAGTATGATAGGGTAAAGGGGAGATTTGAAATGGATATATGGTGGATTGCTTATTTCTTGATTGTTGTGATCTCAATCGCTGGGTTAGTCGGTACAATTATGATCTCTAGAACGCAGGACGAAAAATACGGCAGCTCAACAAAACAAAACCTGATTCGGTTAACTGCCATTTATGCAGTTGTCATACTCATCTCCATTATTGCACTTGCTTTGTACATTTATCTTTAATAAAATTGCCGGTATGCAAAGGATGTGAACCATCTTGAAAAAAGAGACCGAATTGCTGTGGGCGAGTGAAAAGTACACGGTGATGGCAAAGGGCTACAACTTTTACAAAGAGGTTCAGCGTTTGATGAGAGATGCTCAATCTGACGCGGATTACACAGAAATAACAGTTATGATTGCCAATTTAAAGGAGAAGTCCTTCGAACGGCGTGCTTTATGTAACACACTCGAGCATGTTTGGGGTTATTTTAAAAAATCAGCAGATGAATATGATAAAAAACACTTTTTTGAGTTAGTGGAAACGTTAAGAAGATCTGATGATGATTATTTTGATGAAATTCCATATGAAATTGACCTATTTTTGCATTATATGTTGCAAAAATACCCTTCAGATTACTTATTTCGATCAACTTTTATCAATAATTGAGGATGTTTCCCGTTTTGCGTGGGAGCATCCTTTTGTTTTAGGTGAAATAGGTGCAGTTTCGGTGAACGAAACTGTTCGTCATATATACCTAAAGGGGTATTCTAAAAGATAATTCAGGAAAAATGCACATTAATCCGGCGAGTTTTTTACTTATTCCCGCGAGATTCAGCATTAATCCGGCGAGTTTTTGCAAAATATCGGCGAGTTTACAAATTCCGACAATCTCATCATAGGTAAATACCCCCCATCCAACAAAAAAAGACATCCCGCTTCATAAACCAGCGGAATGCCCTCTATCCTACTTAGATCGCCTCTACCGACAACCTCAACTGTTCTTCAAATTGTTCTGCATGATCACGTTTTTGTTCTGCATCCCAGCCCAATTTATCTGCCATGCAGTTGATCACGCTGTCTTTCCACTTATAGACGGTATCGATGTCAAAATATAAAGCGGACGTACGGCGGATCAAGAAGTCGGATGGTGTGGAAGTCATCTCATACTCTAACGCGTAAAGTAATGAAGCATATAGACTCTTTGGCAAATTGTAGTTCTTCGCCTCTTCACCGCGTTCTTCCATAAATCCAAAAACGATATCAATATTTGTTCCGTAGCGCTGAACGAGCTCACGGGCTTTACTCTCATCTAAACCTAACGCTAAACCTTCTTGCACTTTCTTACTCAGGAAATCTGCAAAGTTTTTGCTGCCACCCATCTTACCACCAGATAGCTCCATGTGCTGTGTACGGCATCCTGGGAATTTCGCGCCTTCTTCTTCTCCAAGCTGGTCGCGGACAATGTCCACTACTTTTTCAGCCATCTTGCGGTAACCTGTAAGCTTACCGCCTGCGATCGTCAACAAGCCTGATGGCGAGTGGAACACTTCATCTTTACGAGAAATTTCAGAAGGTCCTTTTTTCGGTTCATGAATCAACGGACGCAATCCTGACCAAGATGATTCTACATCATCGCGTGTGATTTTCACATCTGGGAACATGAAAGTGATGGTGTTCAGTACATACTCTAGGTCTTCCTCTGTCATCCCAGGGTTTGCAAGGTCTCCCTTATAATCCGTATCCGTCGTTCCTACATACGTTTTTCCTGCACGCGGAATTGCGAATACCATACGGCCATCTTCCGTGTCGTAATACACCGCTTGCTTCAGCGGGAACTTTGATCCATCAATGACGAGGTGGATCCCCTTCGTATGATGAATTTCTTTGCCTGTTTTAGAACGGTCTTCTTCGCGGAGTTCGTCTACCCAAGGGCCTGTTGCGTTCACAATCTTCTTCGCATAGATCTCATGAACTTCACCTGTCAGCTGGTCTTCAACTTTTACTCCGACCGCTCTTTTTCCGTCATAGATAAAGCTTGTAACCTTCGCGTAGTTTACAGCTGATGCACCGCGTTCAACGGCTTCCTTCATGATTTCAAGCGTGAGACGAGCGTCATCTGTTTTGTATTCTACATAATATCCGCCGCCAAGCAGGTCTTTCTTTTTCAAAAGAGGTTCACGGCGCAGAGTCTCCTCAGCTGAAAACATCTTTCTGCGTTCCTTACGTTTTACACCTGCTAAGAAATCGTATACTTTTAGTCCGATAGACGTTGAGAATTTACCGAATGTGCCACCTTTATAAAAAGGAAGAAGCATCCATTCTGGCGTTGTTACGTGTGGAGCGTTTTCGTACACGATCGCACGCTCTTTACCTACTTCAGCAACGAGCTTTACTTCGAACTGTTTTAAGTAACGAAGTCCGCCGTGTACGAGTTTTGTGGATCGGCTGGACGTTCCGGCAGCAAAGTCTTGCATCTCTACAAGACCTACTTTCATTCCGCGTGTTTGCGCGTCTAAAAGAATACCCGCTCCCGTTACTCCGCCACCGATTACGAGCAGATCGAGCTTCTCTTTTTTCATATCACCGATAATTTCTTCTCTTTTATATGTTGAAAATGATGCTGTCATTTTCTCTCACTCCTTCTGTACAGAACCGATGGACACGTAGATGATACGGGTAGTTTTCCCCGAATCAGCGGACGCAACACACGTTTTTCTACATTACCGTGTATTTAGCACGCAAAAAAAGACCACAAGAACCCCGCATCTTCTGTACGAGGTTTTGTGGTCTCTCCTGATCTCCAACCGGTTCAATATCAACTTGTTTTTAGTATAGCGCAGTTTTGCAAGTTTTTAAAGGGTTATGCTTTCGGTTTATACGCAATTGTTGCTTCAACCGCTTTTTTCCAGCCTTCATAAAGCTCTGTACGCTCTTCCTCTTTCATGTTTACGTCAAAGTCTTTGTCCACTTTCCACTTATCTGCGATTTCTTGGCGATCACCCCAGAAACCAACAGCAAGTCCTGCAAGATAAGCCGCACCGAGCGCTGTTGTTTCATTGATTTCTGGACGCTCAACCGGAACGTTTAAAATATCGCTCTGGAACTGCATCAAGAAATTGTTCTTAACTGCTCCACCATCTACACGGAGTTTCTTCAGTTCGATTCCTGAGTCTGCTTCCATTGCTGTTAACACGTCTCTTGTTTGATAAGCCAGTGACTCAAGTGTAGCACGGATAAAATGTTCTTTTTCGGTACCGCGCGTAATGCCGAAGATCGCACCGCGTGCTTCTGAATCCCAGTATGGTGTGCCTAGTCCAACGAAAGCAGGGACAACATATACGCCATCTGTAGAAGCAACGCGTTCTGCATACTCTTCACTGTCCGCAGCGTTCTTTAACATGCGAAGACCGTCGCGCAGCCATTGAATCGCTGAACCCGCTACAAAAATACTTCCTTCTAGGGCATATTCTACTTTTCCATCAATTCCCCATGCGATTGTCGTTAAAAGTCCATGCTCTGACTTAACCGCTTTTTCACCCGTGTTCATAAGCATAAAGCAGCCCGTTCCATACGTATTTTTCGCCATTCCTTTTTCAAAGCAAGCTTGTCCGAAAAGCGCCGCCTGCTGATCACCGGCGATACCTGCGATCGGAATGTTTTTACCGAAAAAGTGATAATCAATCGTTTCGCCATATACTTCGGATGAAGATTTCACTTCTGGAAGCATAGATTTCGGAACACCTAATATTTCAAGAAGCTCGTCATCCCATTTCAGATCATAAATATTGTACATGAGCGTTCGTGAAGCGTTGGAATAGTCGGTAACGTGAGCCTTACCACCTGTGAGCTTCCAAACGAGCCACGTGTCGATCGTTCCGAATAAAAGGTCACCGTTTTCTGCTTTTTCTCTAGCTCCCTCTACGTTATCAAGAATCCATTTAACTTTTGTTCCAGAGAAATAAGCGTCGATTAAGAGTCCTGTTTTATCACGAAACTTGTCGTTCAGTCCTTGATTTTTCAACTCATCACAGATCTCTGCTGTTTGACGGGATTGCCAAACGATTGCGTTGTGAACCGGTTTTCCTGTGTTTTTATCCCAAACAACCGTTGTCTCACGCTGATTCGTGATTCCGATCGATGCGATTTCTCCAGGATCTGTATCTGTTTTCGAAAGAACTTCTGCCACAACAGCTAAGATCGTTCCCCAGATCTCTTGAGCATCATGTTCCACCCAGCCTGGCTTCGGGAAATGCTGCTTGAATTCTTTTTGAGAGATTTCCACGACCTCTCCTGCTTTGTTAAAAAGAATCGCCCTTGAGCTTGTTGTTCCTTGATCGAGTGCAATGATATATTTTTTTTCCATGAAGTAAACCCTCCCAAAAATTTAGTTTTCTATTTCATCTCCATGTGGCAATGCCTGTGTGCCTTTGTTTCCTAAGAAGAATGTAATGACGAATACGGCTAGTGAAACTACTGTCCAGATCCAGAAAAGCGTTGTCACTTTTCCAGTAAAGACCGCCTGATAAAATAATGAACCGAACACTCCGCCAAGAACTGGTCCTACGATCGGGATCCAAGAATACGTCCAGTTGGATCCGCCTTTGCCTGGAATCGGCAAGATAAAGTGCGCAATTCTGGGACCAAGATCACGCGCAGGATTGATTGCGTACCCTGTCGGTCCACCAAGTGATAATCCGATCGCCACGATAAGAAATCCAACGATCAAAGGATTTAATCCATCTGAAAATTTATTCGCTCCGATTGACAATAATCCTACTAGTAAAACCGCGGTTCCAATAAATTCTGATAAAAGATTCGAAAACGTGTGCGGAATTGCAGGGTCTGTAGAGAAAACGCCTAGCTTAACAGCTGGGTCATCCGTCGCTTTCCAATGCGGCAGGAAGTGAAAGTAAACTACCATCCCGCCAAGCATTCCGCCAAGTACCTGAGCAATAATATACGCTGGCACATCGGCCCAAGCAAATTCACCGATAGATGCGAGTCCGAGTGTTACCGCCGGGTTAAGGTGCGCACCACTAAAGCTTCCTACAGCGTAAACTGCCATTGCAACGGCTAGTCCCCAAGCAAGTGCGACAACGATCCATCCGCCCCCTTGAGCTTTCGATTTGTTTAAGGAAACGTTTGCAACAACGCCACCGCCAAAAATGATTAAAATCATGGTACCTATAAGTTCTGCCATGAAAGTTGACATCGATATTCCTCCTTTATGCTTTGACAAGCGCTGTTAATGTGCGGGTTTCGAACAAAAAAAGACCCAGCAAAAGATACCTATAGTTGTGCTATAAGTAACCCTTGTGGATCTCCATGTTCTCCGTCACGTTTATTAACTTGTCTCTATTATAGCAAGGATGTAAACGTTGTCAAACGTTATTTCACAAGAACATTATATCCACAATTCCGGGTTTGAAGTTGTTACCGCCTCTGCACCTGCATCAAGGGCTTCTTTCACATTTAATTTTGTGCGAATCAATCCTCCAGCAATTACTGGTATACCCGCCTGTTTACTCACTTCTTGTATTATTTCCGGCATGATGCCCGGCAAAACCTCTAAATAGTCTGGCTGTGCACGTTCGATGACTTTATAACTCGTTTCAAGCGCTAGCGAGTCCAATAAAAATAAGCGCTGCACGGCGATCATGTTCTTCTTTTTGGCGCGGATGATGCAGTTTGAGCGTGTTGAGATGATTCCTGCCGGCTTCATTTCCTGAGCTAAAAAGTCTACCGCATATTCATTCGCTTTTAATCCGTTGATCAAATCAAGGTGAACAAGCACCTTCTTGTTTCTTTCGTTCGCCATAGCAATCATAAACTTCAGCTGACTAATATGTGTATCCAAACAAACAATGTATGTATATTTGCTTTTCAGCAGTTTTTCAAAATCCTTCATCTTCCTGGCTGCCGGTAAGACTTGCTGTCCATGAAAGCTCATCGTGCACACTCCTCATCTTTCTTTAGCATTCACCTTTTCCGCGCTTTTTATCGCAATTGGGGTATTTGTCTTGTTTACATATTAAGTGATAATACCACATTTTAGCTCTGCAGGACGAGGATTAAATGATCCGCGAAATTAGGAAGAAAACGAAATTAAGCTGATCAAAG
Organism: Fictibacillus sp. UD; assembly: GCF_043558025.1. Lineage (NCBI taxonomy): Bacteria > Bacillati > Bacillota > Bacilli > Caryophanales > Fictibacillaceae > Fictibacillus > Fictibacillus sp. UD. Next base: position 96,387 of record NZ_JARUHH010000006.1, on the reverse strand, counting down.
TGTCTTCATCCTTCTCCAATAGGTGAGATGTTGTTTTTGAGCCCGTTTTTCACAAAATTCTGTTGCTTTTGAAGGTAAGTGGTCTACTTTTTTAGTATGCTGGTTTCGCTGAACGAGCGGTGAGTCAGAATGAGGTCTTTTCAAGCTAAAAAGGTACAGTTTCGGTCCTCGAAACTGTTTACCACACATACCTGCCTGGGTATTAAGTCTATGCAATCCAGAAATAAGATCCTTCAATCCAGAAGTTTTGGCTGTTTATCCACGAGTTTTGGCTCTCAATCCAAAAGTTTTAAGCTTTTATCCACGAGTCTACAATCCTCGACATATTTCGCGCCCACCACATGCGTCACATACCCTCTCACACCGCTCTGACTTACACCGCATAAAACAAAAAAGCCCTTCAGCTCTCCAAATCTGGAAAGCTGAAAGGCTTGAAAATTATCGCTTTGCTGCTACGTCGATACGGTTGATCGCACGTTTTAGTGCCAACTCCGCACGCGTTGCATCTAAGTTGTCTTGTTTGTTGCCTGCAAGACGCTTCTCTGCACGTTCTTTTGATGCACGTGCGCGATCCACTTCGATTTCGCCAGCGATTTCAGCAGCTTCTGCTAAGATCGTGACTTTTTCAGGTCGCACTTCAATAAATCCACCGCTAACGGCCACATATTGTGTTTTCCCATCAACGTCGTGAACACGCACGGCGCTGATCGTTAAAGGAGCTACAAGAGGGATATGGCCTGGAAGAATTCCAAGCTCCCCACTTTTTGCTTTCGCGCTGACCATTTTCGCATTTCCTTCAAACACAGGACCATCAGGGGTTACTACGCTGACTTGAATGGTTTTCATCCAATCTTACCCCTTTCAGGCATTAGGCCAAAGTTTTTGCTTTTTCAATAGCATCCTCAATAGAGCCTACGAGATGGAACGCTGATTCCGGAAGATCATCGTATTTTCCTTCAAGGATTTCTTTGAATCCACGAACTGTATCTTTAACAGGAACGTATGAACCTTTTTGTCCTGTAAATTGTTCTGCAACGTGGAAGTTTTGAGATAAGAAGAACTGGATACGACGCGCACGGTGTACAACTAGCTTATCGTCTTCAGAAAGCTCGTCCATACCTAGGATTGCGATGATATCTTGAAGTTCTTTATAACGCTGTAAAGTCGCCTGTACTTTACGAGCTACTTCGTAATGCTCTTCTCCAACGATCTCAGGAGAAAGTGCACGTGAAGTCGAAGCCAAAGGATCTACCGCTGGATAGATACCCATAGCTGTTAGTTTACGCTCAAGGTTTGTTGTTGCATCTAAGTGAGCAAACGCTGTAGCTGGAGCCGGATCCGTATAGTCATCGGCAGGTACATAGATTGCTTGGATAGATGTTACAGAACCTTTTTTCGTAGATGTGATACGCTCTTGTAATTGACCCATCTCAGTTGCAAGAGTCGGCTGGTAACCTACCGCTGATGGCATACGGCCAAGAAGGGCAGATACTTCAGAACCTGCTTGCGTGAAACGGAAGATGTTATCTACGAAGAAAAGAACGTCTTGTCCTTCTTCATCACGGAAGAATTCAGCCATTGTCAAACCAGAAAGAGCGATACGTGCACGTGCTCCAGGCGGCTCGTTCATTTGTCCGAATACCATTGCCGTTTTCTTGATAACACCAGAGTCGCTCATCTCGTGGTAAAGGTCATTCCCTTCACGAGTACGCTCACCAACACCTGCGAATACGGAGATACCACCGTGCTCTTGTGCGATGTTGTTGATTAGCTCCTGGATAAGAACTGTTTTACCTACACCCGCACCACCGAAAAGACCGATTTTTCCACCTTTTACGTATGGAGCGATAAGGTCAACTACCTTGATTCCTGTTTCAAGAATCTCAGTTTTTGTTGTTAATTCTTCAAAAGAAGGTGCTGAACGGTGAATTGGGTCACGGCGAACATCTGCCGGTACTGCCTCACCAAGGTCAATATGATCACCTGTTACGTTAAATACGCGTCCAAGTGTTGCTTCACCTACTGGTACAGAAATCGGCTTACCTGAGTCAGCGATTTCCATCCCACGAACAAGACCATCCGTTGAATCCATTGCGATTGTACGAACCATGTTATCACCAAGGTGAAGTGCTACTTCTAGTGTTAAGTCAACACCCTCAGCGCTAACAGTTAAAGCGTTAAGCAATTCTGGAAGCTGGCCTTCAAACTTTACGTCAACGACCGGTCCAAGAATTTGAGTAATATAGCCTTTATTCATCGGTTTCCCTCCTATCTTACTTTGCACATTAGCTGTTAGAATCACTTTTTAATAAAAGTCTATTCTAGAGCTGCTACACCGCCGACGATTTCCGTAATTTCCTGAGTGATGGCTGCTTGACGCTCACGGTTGTACGAGAGGTTCAATTGGCCGATCAGTTCATTAGCGTTATCCGTTGCATTTCTCATCGCAGTCATACGAGAAGCATGCTCGGCTGCTTTCGCATCAAGTAAAGCACCATAAATCAAGCTCTCTGCATATTGAGGAAGAAGCACTTCAAGGATCTCGTCCTCTGATGGTTCATACTCATAAGAAGATTTTGATTTTGTTGCAGCGATATCTGTTAACGGAAGAAGCTTCTTCTCCGTCAGATCGCTCTGAATGGCACTTACAAAATGGTTGTAATACATGTAAAGCTCATCAAATGTCCCGTCCGCATAAAGACCTACTGCCTTTGATGCGATCGCCTTAATCTCAGCAAAGGATGGCTGGTCTGCCACGCCTGTGATGCTGTCCAAGATAGACATCTTACGGCTTTTGAAAAAGTTTACACCCACTTTACCGATTACGATTAATGCGTACTCATCTGGTGACTTGTGACGCTCTTGAATCGTGCGATAAACGTGGCGCAAAATATTCGAGTTATAAGCCCCTGCCAATCCACGGTCAGCTGTTACGACGAAATAGCCCGTCTTCTTCACTGGTCGTGTTAAAAGCATAGAGTGTTTAGCGTTGCTGCCAGATGCGATGCTTCCAACCACTTCTTGGATCTTGTCCACGTAAGGGCCGAAAGATTTTGCATTTTGCTCAGCACGGTTTAGCTTTGCAGCTGAAACCATCTCCATCGCTTTTGTGATCTGCATGGTCTTCTTAGTGGAGTCTATACGTGCTTTAATATCTTTTAATGCCATTCATTTTCACCACCTTTTAGTGAAAGTTTTAAAACATAGGCAATCCACGTTTTAAAACAAACCTTTGTTGTAAGCTGGTTGCAGGGCACGGCTAACCGCCGCACCACTGCTTTAAAGTCTATTTAAAATCTTACGCGAATGTCTTTTTGAATGCTTTGATCGCTTCGTCTAGGCTGTCGTCACCAGGAAGTTTTCCAGATGTCTTGATTGCATCAAGAACGTCTTTAGAGTTAGCTTCCATGTGAGCGTAAAGCGCTTCTTCAAAGCGGTTTACATCTTCAACAGCTACATCATCAATGTAACCACGAGTCAATGCATAAAGGATTGCAACTTGGTGCTCAACTTTTAGCGGCTTGTGAAGTCCTTGCTTAAGTACTTCAACAGTACGTGCACCACGGTTAAGTTTTGCTTGAGTTGCTTTATCAAGGTCAGATCCGAACTGAGCGAATGCTTCAAGCTCACGGTATGAAGCAAGATCCAGACGAAGTGTACCAGATACTTTGCTCATCGCTTTGATCTGAGCAGCTCCCCCTACACGAGAAACGGAGATACCTGCGTTGATCGCCGGACGAACACCGGAGAAGAACAAGTCAGATTGTAAGAAAATCTGTCCGTCTGTGATAGAGATAACGTTTGTTGGAATATAAGCAGATACGTCAGATGCTTGCGTTTCAATGAACGGAAGCGCTGTGATCGATCCGCCGCCTAGCTCGTCATTCAGCTTCGCAGCACGCTCTAGTAAACGTGAGTGAAGGTAGAATACGTCCCCTGGATAAGCTTCACGGCCTGGAGGACGGCGAAGTAGCAAGGAAAGCTCACGGTAAGCTGCAGCTTGCTTAGAAAGATCATCATAAATGATCAATACGTGCTTGCCAGCCCACATGAATTCTTCAGCCATAGATACCCCAGCATAAGGAGCTAGGAACAACATTGGTGCAGGTTGAGAAGCAGATGCTGATACAACGATTGTGTAATCAAGCGCTCCGTGTTGACGAAGTGTTTCTACTACGCCCGCAACTGTTGATTCTTTTTGTCCGATCGCTACATAGATACAGATCATATCTTGATCTTTTTGGTTTAGGATCGTATCGATCGCTACAGCTGTTTTACCTGTTTGACGGTCACCGATGATAAGCTCACGTTGTCCGCGTCCGATTGGCACTAGTGCGTCAATCGCTTTGATACCTGTTTGAAGCGGCTCATGTACTGATTTACGAGCCATTACGCCTGGAGCTTTTTGCTCGATAGGACGAGTTTTTGTAGTCGCAACTGGACCTTTACCGTCGATCGGCTGTCCAAGAGGGTTAACTACACGGCCAAGAAGCTCTTCACCTACAGGAACTTCCATGATGCGTCCTGTACGTTTTACTTCGTCACCTTCACGAATTTCTTGGTAAGGCCCAAGAATGATGATACCTACGTTGTTTTCTTCAAGGTTTTGGGCCATACCCATTACACCGTTAGAAAATTCAACAAGCTCACCAGCCATTACGTTATCTAATCCATGGGCACGGGCAATACCGTCACCGACCTGGATAACTGTACCCACATCATTAACTTCGATCTCAGATTGATAGTTTTCAATCTGTTTTTTTATTAAAGCACTGATTTCTTCAGCTTTAATGCTCATGAATTTCACCCCTATCCTCTCAGCTTCCGTTAGAAGCTAATTGACGTTCCATTCGATTCAACTTTCCGCTGATGCTTCCGTCAAAAATACGGTTGCCAATGCGGATTTTGATTCCTCCAACTAGGGAAGGATCTACAATATTATTAATGCGCAACGCTCTTTTGCCGACTCGGGCAGCAAACGTTTGCTCCAACTTTTGTATCTCTGAGTCTGATAAAGGACGTACAGAGTATACATTTGCGTCGGCAATGCCTTGTGCTTCATTTGCTAATTCAATGAACTGCGCTGCCATCTCTGTGATGTATGTGTAACGGTTGCGGTCTACCATAAGATAGATCGTGTTCATTACAGCAGTAGAAAGGTCAGCTCCAACGCTCTCTTTGATCAATTCTTTCTTCTGATCTTTTGATACTTTTGGATGTGCTAAAACTTTTTGAAGATCTTTGTTGATCTCCAGTACGTTTTTCACAAGACGCAATTCGGAAACTGTATCTTCAAGTTTCGTAACACCAACTACTTCAAATAGTGCTAATGCATAACGTTTTGCTACGATTGCTTGATCTTTGCTCATCGAGACTCGCCTACCTCTTGAAGGTATTCGTTAATGAGCTTCTCCTGAGAGCTTTCATCAAGTTCTTTTGCAATAACTTTAGAAGCGATTTTAACGGATAGAGTAGCAACTTCTTGACGAAGTGTTGCAACTGCTTTTTCTTTTTCAGAAGCGATCTCAGCTAATGCAGCTTCTTTCACACGCTCAGCTTCGTCACGAGATGCTTTAATAATTGCTTCACCTTGTGCTTCGCCTTGCTTTTTCGCATTATCGATAATAGCTTTTGCTTCATCTTTCGCTTTCTTCAACTCTTCAACTTGAGTCTCCAGATAGCTTTTAGCTTCTTGACGGGATTTTTCAGCCGCATCAATTTCGCTGTTGATATGTGATTGGCGCTCTTTCATGATTCCCATTAAAGGGCCCCATGCGTATTTACGCAATAATACTAGTAGGATTAAAAATGCAGCCAGCTGGTAAAGAATATCACCTGTGTTCAGGCCTCCACCTGCAGCAGCACCTAGAATTAAGTTTTGCACACCATTTCCTCCCTTCAATCAATCATACATAAGGAATGGCGAAGGGTAGTCTCACTACGGAAACTTGCTTCGCCATTATAGAAATCGTAATAAACAGTGGTTGTTAGATTACTCAGCGCCAAGAGCGATGAACGCAATAACTACACCGATGATTGGAAGTGCTTCAACTAACGCAACCCCGATGAACATTGTTGTTTGAAGAGTACCACGTAGTTCTGGTTGACGAGCAACACCCTCAACTGTACGTCCTACGATTAAACCGTTACCAATACCAGCACCAAGTGCCGCTAGACCTACCGCGATTGCAGCTGCAATAAGATTCATGATAAAATTTCTCCCTTCTGAATTCCCTTAAAATTTTTATGAAAATGGGCTCCTATGTATAGAAGCTTGATTTTTCCCGATAATTAGTGATCGTGACTTACTTTATGAGCCAAGTAAACCATTGTTAGCATTGTGAAGATAAATGCTTGGATTGCACCAACGAAAACTGAGAAGCCTTGCCACACGATCAATGGGAAGATTCCTAGTACGCCAGCAAAAATACCCATCTTAGTTAAACCTACTAATAGACCTAAAAGCATCTCACCAGCGAAAATGTTTCCATAAAGACGAAGACCAAGCGTTAATGTGTTCGCAAACTCTTCAATAATCTTTAGTGGGAACAAGAACTTCATTGGCTTGAAGAATTCAGCTCCATATTCCTTGAACCCTTTCATTCTCACACCGTAATAGTGTGATAGCGCCACTACCATAACTGCTAGAGTCAATGTAATGGTCGGGTCTGCAGTAGGGGATTTCCACCATAGATTATGGTCGACTACTACTGCAAAAGGTAATCCCAGCATGTTGGCAACGAAAATATACATGATTAATGTAAGTCCTAAAGCTAAAAAGCGTCCGCCCGTATGCCAATCCATTGTGCTGTTGATGATTCCTTTTACGAAATCGACTACCCATTCAAGGAAGTTTTGCATTCCTCCTGGTCGCATTGACAGGGTTCGAGTAGCGAGTACCGCAATAAGGAAAACAATAACGGATGAAACTGTGATCATTAGTACGTTTGACAGATTAAACGTCAAACCTAGAAAATCAGCTGTAACTGCACCATGTTCCACCTATGTTCACCTCTTTTCCTTTGGAGTACGTGTAACTTGAGTTAGTGAATCTATTAACATGATAATGTAGACTGCCATCAATCCCACTACCACACTTAATAAATGAAAATGTTCCGGGTATTTCATCGCGATGAGCGCCGCTAACCCTGCAAAGAGGAGTCTTGAAAGTGAACCGAGTGACTTCACTTTTTTTTGCTGGATCACTGCTTGTCCCATCCGCTCAATCTTTGAGTACATGCTCCAAAGATTGTACAAACCGAATACAGTTCCTAAAGCAAGTCCTAAAAAGATTGTTTTGTAGGGAGTGAAGGCATATCCGATAAATAGAATGGAAAGAAGATATAATGTGTACTTTATGTATTTGAAAAACACCGATCGGTACTCATCCATCATTGCCCATCCCCTGAAAACTTCGATATTAAGCGGATCATCCCGTAAACACCTGTTCCAAGACCTAGAAACAACCCGATGATAAGGAAAATTGGAAATTCATTGCCGACTCTCTCGTCCAGCCATTTCCCTCCAAAAAGTCCAACCAAAATGCATCCAACAAGCTGAGAAAGAATGCCAGACATTAAAGCCATCGCTTTATAAGGGCGTTTCCCGTTGCTCATATCGTATGGACTCCTTCCTAATGGAAACTTGGTAATTTTTTTCTTGAAAAACCTTGAAATAACAAGAATGTAAACCTTACCATATTCCCTTTGTAAGAATACAATAGTGACATTTCTATGTCAACGACTTACGGGACGGTTTATTAAATAAATTGTGGAAATTTTGTGGCTTGTTACAATGGTTTATTATTAACTTGGTTTACTACATCTTCCTACTTTTTCCATTATCCTGAATAATTAACTGCTTTTGATAAATACTTACATTAAATATATGTGAAGGAGCTTGTTCGACATGAAACAAAAAGTAATTATTTTATTTGCAGCGATCTCAGTTTTTGTGGCAAGTGGCTGCATGAACAATGACAAGAAGCCGACGGAAGAGTCTACAGATATGAGAAACAATGTTGAGAACGATCGTACAAAACCATTAAACGTTCAATACAATGACCAGACCCCTACTGACGATATGAATTCATCTGTGACACAAAAAGATTATGCAAAATGGGGCAAAATGGCCTTGGCTGAAACGAGAAAAAAGTATCCGAACAGCAGAGTGAGCGATTATCAGTACGATACACGACGAGTTAGCCCGGATGGTACCATAACAGATTACTTTGATTTTACGGTGTATCAAGAAGATAAGAAACATCTTGTAAAAGTCGGCGTGATGCATGATGACAACAAGCTGATGGATATGAAGTTTGAGGAGATGAACTAATTCAACTTTTGGGATGAGGGCTGTCGGTTGTCAGCCTTCTTTTTTTAGATTTTACGGTACGTGTTCTTTTATAAAAGCTCTTTTCGTATTCAAGTTGTTTTTGATAGTAGTTGATTTCCGCTCCAGGTGGCTCGCTTTCCACGGGGCGTGCGGTGAGCCTCCTGCCGCTTTGCGCCATTAGGAGTCTCCACCTGACCGCTCGTCCCGTAGGAGTCTCGCCACCTTGCGCTCCATTCAACACGCCAATGAAGAGAAAAAAATGCATCTCTAACAATAACAGGTTCTCTTTTGAGGGAGAAAACGAGAAAAAACAAGCCAAATCGCATAGTAATTAGCACTATAAATCGCAGCGTAATTCGTTGCGATTTTTTCTTGGTATATAAGGATTTTGGTTAAAAAACCCATTTTTATCACCTTAATTAGCACCCCAATTCGCACACGTTCTAGCAAGATGACAATAACTATTGTCACGCTGCGAATTGGTATGCGAATTCACTTGTCAATTGACGTGCCATTTTTAGTGAAAAAGGATTAAAAGGCGGTTAAATCGAATATATAATAAGGGTAAAAACGTGCAGTCCTTATTCAACAAACGTGGCAGTTTAATGGTAGAAGGGATTTTTTTTCGAATATCGAATATAAACAGAGTTCAAAGAGTCTTACTTTAAAGAAGTAAGTCTTTTTTATTAGAGATAATGTTGATGATGAAATGTTAAATGTAGGAGAAGACACTATTTACAACTTATAGACTTGACAAATTCTTGACGCTTTATGAAAGACATTTAGAATGGGAGGAATTTATTAATGTTTGGAAATGATAAAAGACCTAAAAAAGGAATACATGGGACGATTGATAATTTACAAAAGAAGATTGATAAGAAGTTGACAGAGCGTGGTCGACCACCAGAGAAAAGAAAAAACTTAGCTCAAAGTGTGATGAAAGATTTAACAAAACCGGTTACTAAACCAATCAAAATCGTTTACTGGTATGCTAAAGTAATAAAAAAGATCTTAAAATGAGGAAATGTTTTATCAAAAGGCGTATATATGAATTCATATACTATAGTTTAGATAAGGTATGAGGTATAAACCTTATCGGTCGATGGTGTGACCTTTATAAATATGGTTATAAACAGCAGCGTTAATGCACACTACGAATATACTGTTCAGCAAAAAAGTTAATTATAAATTACTTATCGTAAAACGGTAAAGGTGTAGCTATTGTGGGGTCATTTGCAAGAGGTGACTTTCATTTGAAATCGGATGTAGATTTGGTAATTATCTCAACTAATAAAGAGGTTACATTACAAGGTATTTTGTCAGATTCAAGTATCATGTTGTGAACAGACATCAATTGGAACAGTGGGGACCCTTCTTAACTTCACTCAGAATATTTTATGATAATGAATTAGAAGTTGAGTATGGAGTATCAACAAATATATGAGTTAAGGAACCCCTAGATAAAGGGACAAAAGAAGTAGTTAGAAATGGATTTAAAATACTCCTCGATAAAGAAACTGTGTTTTCAAGTGTAAATAAGTATTTGAGTGAATAAAAATATTCTTCAACAAACGGGGGCTTTAATTGAATAAGGGCATAAGAAAACGACCAGACAAAAATCTGGTCGTTTTTAATGTCATTTACATATCCAATTATTGTGCTATTTCACCTGCTAATTGGCTTGCGAATTACGATTTTCTCCTCCAAAAGAGAACCCGTTACTCTAACAATCAGCTATTATATATTCACGTTCGCGCAGGATTGCTTTGTTTGCGCGCGTGTTCGACAAAGTTACGCGCACCTTTACCGAAGTTACACGCGTATTCACTTGATTTACGCGCGCCTCGAGGCTTTTCTCGCGCAGCCAGCTATTTGTAGCAAAATTTCTTTATGTTCAGGGAAGATTATTGCACGCTTAAAATAAAAAAATGACTCGACAGAGGTTTTTTCACCTTTCATCGAGTCAGTTTTTTTGTTTTTTTAGCTTATTTTGTTCCGAATAAACGGTCTCCGGCGTCGCCTAGACCTGGAACGATATATCCATGGTCGTTTAATTTTTCATCAAGTGCTGCTAAGAAAATATCAACGTCTGGGTGCTCTTCTTGAATCACTTTAACACCTTCTGGAGCTGCTACTAAGCACATAAGCTTAATGTTTTTCGCGCCGCGCTTTTTAATCGACTCGATTGCTGCAGCTGCAGATCCACCTGTAGCAAGCATTGGATCGATTACGATAAAATCACGCTCTTCCACATCAGAAGGAAGCTTCACGTAATATTCGATCGGTGTTAGTGTTTCAGGATCACGGTAAAGACCAACATGTCCAACTTTTGCTGCTGGAATCAGCTTAAGGATTCCGTCTACCATTCCAAGTCCTGCACGAAGGATCGGTACTAGCCCTAATTTTTTCCCAGCGATTGTTTTCATTGTCGCTTCAGCAACCGGCGTTTTTACCGTTACTTCTTGCAATGGAAGATCACGTGTAATTTCAAAAGCCATCAGTCCCGCTACCTCATCAACAAGCTCGCGGAATTCTTTTGTACCCGTTCTTTCATCACGGATGTATGTTAATTTATGCTGAATTAACGGATGATCAAGGACATATACATTGCTCATGTTTAAGCACCTCTCCTTATGTAACTTTTATTGTCGTTCAAAAAGCATCTCTAGCATTGTACAGAAAAACAGCATCTACTTCAAGGGAAATTAGCGGCTGATGACAAGAAATTAGACTCCAAATATTACATAAAAACTCTTCTACTACTATTCCCTGAATTCAGAGGTGAAATCCTGAAAAACTTTCTATATGCTTGCTGCCTTCGTGGGATGGTTTAGCCCCAATTGAAGTTTACTGTCCACTTTTCTGATTTTACTGTCCACTTCCGCAATAATACTGTCCACTTAGTTCCCCCTCAACCGCACATCAAAAAAACACCCACACGAATGGATGCTTTTTGTTAATTTTGATACTCTTTGATTTTTCATTCTCTTACTCATTCGTTTTTAACTCTGTATAAACAACCAATCTCTCTTCATGCGTTCCTTCATCACGATTAAAGGTACCGGTACATGTTATTAAGTTCAGCTTGCTTCCATACGAATAGTCGAATATCTTATCGACAGGCGCGTTTTTTCTGTCGTATTTTTCTTTTCCTGTTACTTCAAAAGTCAGTGTTTTGCCGTCTTTGTTTTTAACGATCACTTCATCGCCTTTTTCAAGGTCTTCTAGTTTATAAAACACAGCTGGACCTGTCTTACTGTCAACATGCCCTGCCATTACAGCGTTTCCCGGCGATCCGGGTTTCGCCCCGTCACCAAACCAGCCTACGGTATCCATACCTTTCGGAACACCCATCTGGCCATTTTTTAGCGTACCGACTTTTTCAATTTCAGTGTTGATATTCAATGCTGGAATTTCAATCGTAGAAGGTGTTATTCCCTCTGTATCTGCTTTTAACTTTAATCCTTCTGGCGGCGTCAGCTCAGTTGATGAGGATGCCACTTCTTCCTGCTGCTCTTGTTTTTTTACCGTTTCACTAGCTTTAGAATCCTCACTTTTACTGTTCTCATCAGAGTTCGAACAGCCGCTTACAATCAGCACAGCTAACAGAATACCCGCAACTAATTTTTTCATAATAAAAACCTTCCTTTCCATCTCAATTAGATAGAAAAGATGGAGGACTCATTCGTCCTCCACTCTTTACTCTTACTATTGGTTTGTTGCTTTTCTGCGAAGAATCATAGCTGTTGTAGCAGAAGCTAGAATCAACCCGAACAGACTCCAAAGTACAGCGTCATTTGATGTTTGGCTCATGCCGCCCATACCTGTTTTCGGCATTTCGGATGGCTTCTGGCCAGCAAACTTATCTGGGAATTGATCAACGATCGCACCAGACATCGCTTGTCCTACACCGAACATGTGAGCATAAGCTTCAGAGATATTCTTGTATGCTGCAGGGTAATCTTTTCCTGTGTAGCTGTTAAACGCTGCTAGTAATTGGTCTACGTGTACTTTTAAGCCTTCTTCTAAGTCAGCTGCTTTTAGACGGCCTTCTGTTGCCGTGTCTAGGAATTTAGCTTGTTCAGCACGGTACTTGTCCAATTCAGCCATCGCTTGATTCTTGCCTTCTTCGTTGTTTTCAGCTGTTGCAGTTACATAATTTACGAAATAGCCGATGTGGCTGCTCCAAATTTCTTTAAACTGTGCTGCACCTTCTGCACCGTATACAGATTCTACAGCCGCTGTGATGTCATCTGTGTTTTCGTTAAGTTCTGCAGCTGCGGCTTCAAAGTCTTTCGCGCCATCGATTCCTTTTTGCATCGTTAATGCGGCTAATGCTGCGTGCGCCGAGAATACGCTATTCAAGTCAGCGCGAAGGTCAGCTGCTGGTGTATCCACTGATTTGTTTTCGAACTTATCAGGAAACTGATCCGTGATTGCCCAAGATAAACCTTTACCTGTCATGAACATGTGGTGCATGGCTTCTGAAATGTTGTCGTACGCTTTGTCATAGTCCCCTGTTCTATAGCTTTCAAATGCCCACACTAGTTGGTCAACGTGGACTTTCAGACCTTCTTCAAGGTCTTTCGCTTTTAATCTGCCTTCTGTAGCTTTATCAAGGAAATCAGCTTGCGTCACACGGTATTTATCCAATTCCGCTAATGCCTGCTTTCTTCCTTCTTCGTTATTTTCAGCTGTTGCTGTTACATAGTCTACGAAGTATCCGATATGGCTGCTCCAAATCTCTTTAAATTGTGCTCCAGCTTCTTCACCGTAAACAGATCCAACTGCTGCTGAAAGTGCCTCTGTATTTTGGTTCAACTGTCCAGCTGCTGCTTCAAAGTCTTCTTTTCCGTCAATTCCTTTTTGCATCGCAACAACTGCTAGAAATGCATGTTCAGAAAGAAGAGTATCAAGTGAAGCACGAAGATCGATTGCCGGGTTCGTTACTTCTGCTGACATCGTGCCTTTGCTGTGACTTTCATGACCATGTGCATTAGCCACCGAGAATGTAGGGATTAATAGAGACACACTTAACGGTACTGCTAAAAGTGCTTTTTTCATTTTCATAGGTAATCTCTCCTTTTTTGTTTTTTACACTTAGCTAACGGAGAGAGTTTTTATTTGGATCACTTTTTTTGAAAAAAAGTTTTGTTTTTTGTCGAAGTGTACAAAAAATGGTTACTTTGCTAGACCTTCTTGTTATGGTTGACCTTCCTCTTATCCCATTTATTACAAGCGATTCAACCCTATGCAATATAAAAAACAATACGAACTTTATAACCGTGAAATTATTTAACTGCTTTAACTTTTTAAAAATAGAGAGGATGTAAAAAGTGAATAAAAATGTAGCAACTAAAGAATACTTCAATGAAATTCACTTTTTAAGAGCGTTCGCATGTATCGGTGTTTTATTGGTTCATGTTTCTGCAACATACTACAATGAGGCTGATGGTGTTTGGAACTGGTTTACGTATTTCTTCAACCAGCTTGGCCGTTTTGGAACACCAACTTTTGCTGTTATTAGTGGTTTCTTGCTTTTTAATGCAGTAAATAAGAGAGGCTTTTCGTTTAAATCTTTTATCACATCACGTACAACGAAAATTATTATGCCATTCTTGATTTGGAGTTTGTTTTATCAATTTGTAACCGTATATTTCCTTGGAGGAACCGTACCTACAGATCCTAAAGTACTCCTATATAACTTTACGATGGGTGAATCGTTCTATCATTTATACTTTATGGCTATCGTTGTACAGTTCTATTTTATGTTTCCACTCCTTCAATTTATTAAAAACGGCCTTGGCTGGTGGATTGGACTAATTGTATCTGCTGCAATAAGTCTTTATTTTACAAATCTGCAAGAGGTATCATTTGCATCAGGCATTATCGAAAGAGTCTTAATTGATAAGGTATTTGTGATGCATTGGATTTTTTACTTTATCTTTGGTGGATTTCTAGCGTATTACTGGAAACCAATCTCAGCATGGGTGAAAAAACACTCTGTACTTCTTGCTGTCAGTGTTGTAATCATCTATGTAGCTGCATTTATCGAATATAAAGTTATGGGTTCAATTTCATCTAGAAGAGAGACAAATCTTATTAATATTCCGTTATTAAGTTTTGCAACGATTGCTTTATATTCTTATCTCATTAAAATGAATTGGCTAAAAAACGCTTTACAAGTTATCGGTAAACTATCTATGGGAATCTATCTGATCCATCCATTTACCTTGATTCTATTTACAATCCTACTGCCTGATGTCGTTTGGCAGACAAAATTCATGCCGATTATGTTTTTTGCTGTTCTGTTTACAACCATTGTCTTTGTTAAAATTGTTCAGCAAGTTCCTAAACACCAATTCATTATTCCTGTGCCAAACAAAAGAAAAAGAACATCTATACAAAGAAAACCAGTTTCTGCTTAGAAACTGGTTTTTTAATCTCTATTTTATTCGTACAGCTTATATTTTCCTGCTAGCTTTTCAACGCGTGTCTCTGCATCTTTCAATGTTGTTTCGTCTTCGATGTTCTTCAGTACAGAAGCCATAATTGCAGCGATCTCGTCCATGTCTTCTTCAACAAAACCGCGTGAAGTTACCGCTGCTGTTCCGATACGGATACCGCTCGTTACAAACGGGCTTTCTTTATCAAATGGAATCGTGTTCTTGTTCACGGTGATCCCGATATCATCTAGTGCTTTTTCAGCCACTTTTCCTGTTAGCGCAAGCTCGCTCACGTTGATCAGGATCAAGTGATTGTCTGTGCCGTCAGAAACAAGTGTGATGCCTTCTTTTTTCAAAGACTCTGCCAGGCGTTTTGCGTTTTTCACAATCTGCTCTGCATAGCTTTTGAACTCATCTGTTAACACTTCCCCGAACGATACCGCTTTTGCAGCGATTACGTGCATCAAAGGACCGCCTTGGATGCCCGGGAAGATGGATTTATCAATTTTTTTCGCGAATTCTTCTTTACATAAAATCATTCCTCCGCGAGGACCGCGAAGTGTTTTGTGTGTAGTTGTTGTTACAAAGTCTGCATAAGGAACTGGATTTTGGTGAAGTCCAGCCGCTACAAGTCCTGCGATGTGGGCCATGTCCACCATAAGGTAAGCTTCAACTTCATCGGCGATCTCGCGGAACTTTGCAAAATCAATCGCACGCGGATACGCGCTCGCTCCTGCTACAATCAGCTTTGGACGGTGTTCAAGGGCTTTTTGACGAACATCTTCATAATCGATCACGTTTTTCTCAGCATCTACACCATACTCAACAAAATTGTATTGAATTCCTGAGAAGTTCACAGCACTTCCGTGTGTTAAATGACCGCCATGAGAAAGGTTCATTCCGAGTACAGTGTCACCTTGCTCTAAAATCGTAAAATATACGGCCATGTTCGCTTGTGCACCAGAGTGAGGCTGAACGTTAGCATGTTCCGCACCAAAAATTTTCTTCGCGCGGTCTCTTGCTAAATTCTCAACAACATCCACGTGTTCACATCCGCCATAATAGCGTTTAGACGGGTAGCCTTCAGCGTATTTATTCGTTAGAACGGAGCCTTGAGCTTCCATTACGGCTTGGCTTACAAAGTTTTCAGAAGCAATCAATTCGATTTTCGTACGCTGGCGGTGCAATTCATCCATAATGGATTGGTAGACTTCTTGATCAGCTGTTTTCAAATGGTTCAATTTCGCTTCCCCCTTACCTTATGTGAAAAATTATTATGATTGTAACATACCCCTATATCTTACACGTTAATGCTTTAAGTTGTAAGAGGAAATGCACAAGTGTGAAAATTCATTTTATTTGATAGGGATGAACATGGTATGATGATACATAATAGAGATAGAGTGATATATTAAGGGGTGTTTTTGCATGATGAGAAAGTGGTTTGGAGCAAGTCTCCTTGTTTTAGTACTAGCATTAGCAGGCTGCAGCGAAGAAAAAGCAAAGCCTGAAGCGAAGGAAGAAACAGAAAAAAGAGCAAATGAAGATCAAAACACGAAAGATGATTTAGCTGGTCAACAAGCCGAGGTTATCAAAAATATGGAGAAAAATGCGGTTCAGTTAGATCCAAGTGCGCTTGAATCAGATCCTAGTGCTTATAATGAAAAAATTATTAAAGCAACGGGAACAGTAACTGCTCATGAAGAAAAAGGCATGGGCAGCAGTTTTGAGATGAAAGTTGGCGCCACAACGTTCAAAGTGATGAACTTTACGATGGATAGCAGTTTTAAAGAAGGTTCAGAAATTACGGTTTACGGAAATGTTAAAAATGGCAAAGACGCTAAGTCTGGACTTCCGTTAATCAATGCGACATATATCAACTAAAACCAAGAGCGGAATTATTCTCCGCTCTCTTTTTTATGTCTATTTTGAAAATCATGCAACGCCCCGTATTGTGTCTGAATCACATTAGAAAGGGATTGATGGAGGACGAACAGTTCTTGATAGACTTGCTGATGCTCCTTGTTCGGTACGATTTCTTCGTATTGTTTCGTTTCAGAAGGTGCCTCTTGTAATGTCTCTGTTTCCCCGATTGCAAATCGCCCAAGCAAGACTGCCCCGAGACATGAGCTTTCCGTATGTTCCGGTATGCTCACCTCTGTTTGAAAAACGTCTGCTAAAATCTGTTTCCATAGAGGAGAATTCGTAAAACCGCCTGTCGCGAATATCTTAACATCTTCACCTTCAACATGATCTTTAATCAGAGCATATACATTGTATAAGTTCAGAATCGTTCCTTCTAGCACCGACCGCACCATGTGTTTTTGAGTATGGCGAAGGGTAAGACCTATAAAAGAAGCTTTCGCTTGTGCCTCCCATAAAGGAGCTCGCTCCCCCGTTAGATAAGGCAGAAACAGAAGTCCTTCTGCACCAGGCTCTATCTGATCCGCTTCAGCAGACAGTTTTTCATAGGCAGGGTAGCCGTCTTTTTGCAAAACATCATGAATCCATTGAAACGCTATACCACCGTTATTAACCGGTCCGCCTGATACCCAAAGATTTTCTGTCAGCGGATAAGAGAACGTGCGGCCTTCTGTATCTAATATAGGTGCAGCAGATGTTGTTCGAATCGCACCGCTCGTCCCTATTGTTACCGCAACATCTCCAGGTGAGATCGCTCCGACACCAAGGTTAGATAATGGTCCGTCTGTTGCACCAATCACTACTTTTACAGATTGATCGAGGCCTGATTTCTTTAAAAGCACTTCAGAAAGCGTGTCCCAATAATAAGTAGTTGGCTGAAGATCAGGTAATTTTTCCGGTGTGATACCCGCTATTTGCAGTGCTTCCGCGTCCCACGTTTTTGATTCCAAGTTCCATAGACCAGTCGCTGCGGCTGATGCATAATCGGTTACCCAGTCACCAAACCACCGGTAGAGTATGTAATCCTTTATACCAACAAATTTAGCTGCTTTTTGGAAGACTTCAGGTGATACCCTTTTTAACCACTGTAATTTAAAGAACGGTGTCATCGGATGCAGCGGCACACCAGTCCGTTTATACAGATCAATGGCTTCTGCACTTGATTTGAAAGCAGCCGCATAAGGTTCACTACGGATATCTGCCCATGTGA
Source organism: Fictibacillus sp. UD (assembly GCF_043558025.1). Lineage (NCBI taxonomy): Bacteria > Bacillati > Bacillota > Bacilli > Caryophanales > Fictibacillaceae > Fictibacillus > Fictibacillus sp. UD. Next base: position 78,474 of record NZ_JARUHH010000006.1, on the reverse strand, counting down.
TACTGTTTGTGAGCGGTGTCCCCTCACTGTCGACGGCGATCAACGAATGCATCGCTGTACTAAATGAGAGAAAGCTAATTCTACTAGCCAGATCCCCGCTCTTTCTTACCGTTTCTCTTAAGCAATAAACAACCGCTTCATAAATTTCATTCGGATTTTGTTCCGCTGTACCCGGTTCTTCAGAAAGCAGCGGATAGTTTTTTGAATGATGAGCGACAGCCGCGCCTTTTTCATCAAAAAGAACGACCTTTGTGCTCGTTGTTCCAATATCAATTCCGATCGCATAATTCCTCAAAATAACCTCTCCTTTCACGTTTCAAAAAGGAAGCAGCAATAGTATGCCCTTGCCAGACAATTCACGATTCCACTTCATCCCATTAATCATACTATTCAGTTCTCTAAGAATCACTTAATATAGATGTAAAATGAACGCTTCTTTCGTTATTGAAGTGATATTAAAGGAGATGCAGAAGATGGAAACTTTTAAAATTCGTCCTGTCGTTTTAGAGGATGTAGAGCAGTTGAATGGCTTAATGCTTCGTTATATCGTTGACTTTTATAAAGGAAAAACACCTGAAGGAACAAAACTGCAGGATCATATTAAACATTTGCTGGTTTCGGATGAAGCAGGAACACAATTTGTAGCAGAAACAGAGGACGGCCGATTAGCAGCGTTTGCTACACTTTACTTTTCGTTCAGCACGACGCGCGTGCAAAAGATCGCCATTTTGAATGATTTATTTGTAGATTCTGAGTTTCGTGGGTCTGGATTAGGCGAAAAGCTGTTTCAGCATGTGCTTGAGTATACGAAAAAGGAAGGCTATGCGTACATGTCTTGGCAAACCGCCATCGATAACACGTCTGCACAAGCTCTTTATAAAAAAATGGGTGGGAAAAACATCAATTCAGAGTGGATTCACTACGAAATCGAACATAATTAGGGTGCTTGGCGGGTGGCAAGCTTCAGAATATTGGTTTGGAAGCACCGGAAGGGCATCAAGACCAGCTGAAATCAGCCTTGTTAACTGTAATTCCACAAAAAATGCCCATGAATCCACGAGTTTTGTACTTCAATCCACGAGTTTTAGGGCTGAATCCAGAAGTTTTGGCTGTTTATCCACGAGTCTACAATCCTCGACAATTTTCGCCTCTCCTGCGGTTAACCGCAGCCCTCCTCCCACTCCCCTGCTTAATAAAAAAAGCCCTCACCAAGAGGGCTTTCCACTAACTAAAAACACCGAATGTCTTCTTTGCTCGGATACACTGCGCGTTCGCCGCCGATCAGCTTCGGACGGGTTTTCGCCAACGTCACATGCGCAGCGCCAACCTTCTTCACTTCACTGCGCACAGGCACGGCAACATGCTTCAAGTGCATCCCGATAAAGGTGTCACCGATGTCGATGCCTGCGTCGGCTTTTATATATTCAACGATCACGGGTTCGTTCATGTGGTGGAAGGCATGTGTTGCCAACGCACCTCCTGCTGAGCGAGCAGGAACGACCCGGACTTCTTCATAGCCTCGTTTTTCTGCATCTTCACGCTCCATAACGAGCGCACGATTCAAGTGCTCACAGCACTGCACGGCAAGTGCAACTCCTGTTTCCTCTTGAAACGCTACGATACCTCGGTAAAGTGCACCCGCTGTATCCATCGTGCCTGATGTGCCAATTCGTTCACCAATTACTTCGCTTGTACTTGCGCCTACTACTAATAATTGAGACGGTCTTAATTGTGCATGCTTTTGCAGATCTTGCAAAACATTCAGGACTTGGTCTTGAATTTGTTGGAGCTCATCGCTCATTAGATGGTCTTCCCTTCATTTTATGGGTTAATAGCTGTACTGCTATTGGCCTTCGTATTGAGAGATTTTACCCACACGGCGACCGTGGCGTCCGCCTTCATATTCTGTCGTTAGCCATACTTTTGCGATTTCCAAAGCGAGACCTGGCCCAATGACACGTTCACCCATGGCAAGTACATTGCTGTCGTTATGCTGTCTTGTTGCTTTTGCACTGAACAGATCATGAACAAGCGCGCAGCGGATTCCTTTTACCTTGTTTGCCGCAATGCTCATTCCGATACCCGTACCGCAGATTAAGATTCCACGATCCGCTTCACCGTTGGCAACTTTTTCAGCTACAGGGATAGCATAGTCTGGGTAATCTACAGAAGTATCGCATTCACAGCCAACATCTTCTACTTCCATTCCCAGTTCTTCTATCATGGCGATGATCTCTTTTCGTAATTCAACTCCGGCGTGATCTGATCCAATTGCTACTTTCATGTTGCGTGCACCTGCTCTCTCATACTTTTTTCCATTATATTCTGTCCTTATCGCCTGTACAATGTCACTTCACGGCAATTTAGGACAGCCTTACTGAATTATGTCTCACTACTTCTTGCTATCGTCTTTTTTCATTAATTTTTCAATAAGTGCTTCAATTTCATCTCTCGTTTCCTGATAAAGGTGGAGAGGCCCGCCGAACGGATCAGTAATGTCTAGAGACGGAACAGTACTTTCCAGTTTCATTCGTCTTTCAACAAGCGGCCTTACTTCTTTCTCAAATGCTTGTCTCACTTCTTCATCCGCAGAATCCTTTGACATATATTGAAGCTTCAGCATCTCGATCTCTGTGTACAGCTCATAGATTTCTTCTATTTTCTTTTGATCTTCTTCATCGAGAACATATTCTTTTAATGTGTACGTCTTATTCACTGCATCCGGCCAACGTCCGACAAGAGCATGTTTGTGGCTTTCTGTCATTGTTAATATGAGGTCCGCCCATTCGATCAGATAATCGGATACGCCTTGTGACTGATGGCTTTCTTTGATCTTTCTCTCTGAAAGGGCATGTGAAGCATTCGAGCTCATCACCGCGCCATTTCCAGCAAAAACACCTGCAGACTTAACGTTGAACTTGCCTTTTCCTTTTTCACGTAAAATCGCCTCTGCCATCGGGCTGCGGCATGTATTGCCTGTACAAATAAATAAAACGTTTCTATTCATTGGTGGCTTCACCTCATATTCTATCTTTCCCCATTTTTATCTGGGATAACGTTATTCTATTAAGTATATCATCGGTTTCATGAATAAAAAAATGGCTGGTTTGTTATTCACTGTTGATTTTGAGAGTGGTTAATCTCCGTTCCAGGTTGCTTCGCTTTCCGGGGGGTGTGCGGTGAGCCTCCTCGGTGCTATCGCTCTTAGGTGTCTCACCAAGATAGCATCCTTGCTCCTGCGTCTACAAGTTAATGCTTCCGCAGTGAGCTTCCTCGTCGCATGCCTAGCGAGAAGCTTCTCATGTGGTAGGCACGCACCTTGCACTCCGATCAACTTGTCAAGGAAGAAAGTGAACGAAATACCACTAATGCAACAATCTTTTAAACATGAGCCTTAACTATGTTCGCTTCACTTTTCAGGAGTTATCAACCTACCAATGCAAGCTCCCCAAAAGTTAAAAAGGAAACAGGATCTTCACACCAAAAGCGAGCAGGATACAGCCGCCAAAGGCTTCACCGTACGAACCGAGCCACTTTTGCACTTTCTTCCCCATAATCAATCCAGCCCATGTTAACAGCATGCTCATCATACCGAACATCAGAATCGTCATCCATGTTTTGGCCCCATAAATTCCTAATGATAAGCCTACCGAAAAGCTGTCTAAAGACGCACTTAATGCAAAGACCAATAAACCAATACCGATCGGTTGTACGAACGGTTCATCATCACTTGAAAACGAAGAGCGAATCATCGTAACACCAAGTATGACGAGCAAGATTCCGCCAATGATCGCAGCAATATCACCAAAGTGAAGAGAGATTTGTTTTCCGATCGTCATTCCAGCAAGCGGCATCAGCATATGGAAAAGTCCAATCGTAATCCCTATTTTCATAATCTGCTTAAATCGAAGTGATAACATTCCCATGCCCAGGCCGATTGAAAAAGCGTCCATACCTAGCGCAACAGACATAAACAAAAGCGTCATCCATTCTCCCATCGTTGCCAACTAGTTCCCACTCCTTTAACCATCATACTTTCAACCTATGCATGTCTACTTTTAAAAAGACTAAAAAACATACAAGCTGTTAAGCGGTTTAAAAAATGCACTCTTTACTGCTTTAGAGGAAGGGATAATAGGATTTATATCGTATATAAAAAGGATATAACTCTGTACGTAAAGGAGAGGAACAAGGATGATCAATAACGCTTCGGCCATAACGGATAAAAAAATAGACGTGTGGCAGCCGTCCCCGTTTCAAACCGGCTTATCACGTCAAAAAAGCATGACATTTCGATGCATCAAACAGAATGAAGACCTTATTATGACCGAGAGCGAAGGGGAACTATTTGACTTGTTTGGTCTCAAGAGAGAAAACGTATTACAAAAGAGAATAGAAGATATCTTTCCGGAAGAAATGGCTGCTTTTAAAAAGGAAATGTATGAAAGAGCTCTGAACGGAGAAAGTCTCACGTATGAATCAGCACTGAACGGTATTCCTTTTTTGGCTGCGATCGGTCCTATTTATGATAAAAATGGTGCTGTTTCGGAAGTGTATGGATTCTGTGTCGATTTGAGCGAACGTGTATCTGTCGAAACGCAGCTGGCTGAAAGCGAACAGCGTTTCCGCTCATTGATGGATCACAACATTGACGCCTTATTTTCACTGGATATGGACGGAAAGTTTACGACCGTTAATAAAGCATGTACCATTCTTACCGGATACAGCGAAACTGAACTCTTAAACATGACCTTTGATCCGTTCATGATGCCTGACCGAAAAGCGATTGCGATCGACCAATTTAACGATGCCTTAAAAGGCAAATCGAAAATGCACGAAACACGCATCCGGCAAAAGAATGGCGGCATCCGCCAGATCACGTTCACGCTCACCCCGATCATCGTGCTAAACAAAGTGCTTGGTGTGTTCGGAATTGCAAAAGACGTAACCGCAAAACGAGAAGCAGAAAAAGAACTGCGAGAAACAAAGGACTTGCTTGAATCCGTCATCTATCATTCTAGCGATGCGATATCAGTCGTTCATCTAACGAACTATTCTGTAAAAGTGAATCCGGCGTTTGAGTTCATTTATGGTTGGTCACAAGACGAACTCAACAACCTGACTTCACACATACTTCCCGTAGTACCTGAGGATAAAGCAGCTGAATCAGAGAGACTGATGACGATCGTTAAACATGGCGGTTATGTAAAAGGTGTCGAGACCATTCGCTTAACGAAATGCGGCAAACGCTTAAATGTAAGCCTTTCCTTAAGCCCGATTTATGGAGAAAACGGTGAAGTCGTCGCTCTTTCTGCCATCTCACGTGATATAACGGATAAAAAGTTAAAAGAAAAAGCTCTCAAGGAAAGCGAAGAAAAGTACCGGATAATTGCAGAGAATACGACGGATTTAGTAGGTGTCGTAGATTTAGAAGGAAACGTAAAATATGTCTCCCCTTCTAATCGACTCCTCCTTGGCTTTGATCCATCTCTTTATGATGGTAAAAAGATTCAAGGCTTTTTTCATTCGGATGACAGACCAAAAGTAAAAATGGCGATTAATGAAATGGTTCAAACACAAAAGCCGGTGAAGTTTGAAGTACGCTGCAAACATGCCCACGGACACTGGGTCACTCTCGAAGCCAATGCGACGCCAATCGCGAACGATTCTGATCAGCCTGATTCTTGCGTTGTTGTCGCACGTGATCTGACCGAACGCAAAAAGACAGAAGAGATGCTCAGAAAGTCTGACAAACTGTCTGTACTCGGGCAGCTTGCTGCTGGTGTTGCGCACGAAATCCGCAATCCGCTTACTTCGATTCGCGGCTTTTTACAACTCCTTCAATCTAGAGCTTCAGAAAACGAAGATTATTATGAGATCATGCTTTCCGAGATCGACCGAATCAACAGCATTGTCGGGGAGTTCATGCTTCTCGCCAAACCGCAGGCGATGAACTTTACACAAACAGATCTCCGCCAGCTGTTAAAACACGTTATCTCAATTCTTGACACGCAAGCCATATTAACAAATGTTCAGATCTATTTCGAGAGCGAACCCGACCTGCCTGAAATTTGGTGTGTGGATAATCAGATCAAGCAAGTGTTTGTCAACATGCTGAAAAATGCGATTGAAGCGATGCCTACGGGTGGTTCCGTACATATTCATCTTCAAAAACAAGGCAATTATGTGATGGCTTCCTTTATCGACCATGGGTGCGGTATTCCAGAAGAACGCCTACCGACGCTCGGCGAACCTTTTTATACGACAAAAGAAAAAGGAACCGGCCTCGGCCTCATGATCTGTTATAAAATCGTGGAGAATCATCACGGTAAAATTCTAATCGACAGCAAGATTGATGAAGGCACAACCTTTTCAATCATGCTGCCGATCTATACAAACAAGCCTGTGTCTTAAAGGACGCAAGTTTTTCATTTTTCATGAGACAAGGTAGCGAAATTTTGTCGAAAATCGTTTAAAAAATTTTATCCGTGAAATTATTCCTTCTATCTGTGAATATATTTTGATTTACCGTGAAAATAAAATGAATTACCGTGAAATTATTAATTCGTTTACGGTATCCAACAAATAATTTTAGTTCAAATTGATGTCTGCACCTCTTTTATATACTAAAGGACCTGATTCAATCGAAAACATTGAATCAGGTCCCTATTTTTATTCTTTTATGATATTACCACCAGCAGATTTTTCGAGTCTGTTCATGATCGCGACGCCTACTCCAGTTTTCGGAAACACTTCCCCGAAAATCTGGTCTACACCAGCTTCATTAAATGCCCTTAATGCTTCATACAGATGCTGCGCCACCGTTTCTGGGTTCGCACGCTTCCCCGCTGGAATGACACAGTCCGCTTTATAAGAATCCATTCTTTCTTCAGTCGTGAGAATCCCGATTTTCCGTCCCGCGGCCCGTTCTTTATCCACAAGTCCTTGCAAAAATTCAGGACTTCCATCCACAAGAACGAATTGTGCATCAGGTGCATAGTGGGTATATTTCATACCTGGTGACTTTGGTGCATGCTTCTCGTTCTCCAGGCCAGGATCCACAACAACATGGCCCACACCAGCTACTTTCTCTAATTCTTCTAACGTGATCCCGCCAGGTCTTAAAATCGTAACAAGGTCATTCGTGCACTCAACAACTGTGGATTCAACGCCAACACCTGTTGCCCCTCCATCCACAATGCCGGGAATTCTGCTCTTCAGATCTTCATATACGTGATCGGCAGTTGTCGGGCTCGGTTTTCCCGAAAGGTTGGCACTCGGTGCAGCAAGCGGAACACCTGAAGCTTCTATAACTGCAAGAGCGATTTCATGGTCCGGCATGCGGACTGCGACTGTGGATAACCCGGCAGTTACCTTTTCGCTCACATCTTCTCCTTTTGGCAGCACGATTGTTAACGGTCCTGGCCAAAACGTATCCATTAGTTTTTCAGCGGCGGCAGGAATAGAAGAAACAAGTCCTTCTAACTGCGATCGGTCAGAAATGTGGACAATTAGCGGATTATCACTCGGTCTTCCTTTCGCTTCAAAAATGCGTGAGATCGCTTCGTCGCTTCTCGCATTTCCAGCAAGCCCGTAAACCGTTTCAGTTGGTATAGCTATCACTTCATTCTTTTTTATCCACAAGGAAGCTTGAATAACATGTGGATGAGTTGTTAGTGATTGTTCCTTTTTATCCACAGCCCAGCGTTCCGTTTGGAATGATCTCATGGGATAAATCCTTTCTACTACTCAGGCAACCTTATGATTAAAAGGTGAATTGCAAAACTTTTATATCCACAGAGTTATACACAATTTGTCGTTAATTGTGGACAACTTGTTGACAAATCTCTAGGAATCCAATGCATACGCTAAAAGTTCTGCTCCTGATGATGCATTATTTTTAACATGGTCTGCACTTTCAATGTGTGGTGGCACTTTATCTTTTGGAATGATCTTAAAAGAAAGTGCTTCAAACATGTGTACAGCTTTTGTAAGCAAATAAAGAGTTTCTACTCCCTTATCCTTTGAGTATACCAAAATTTTATCAATGAGTTTAAGGAGAAGCGTTTCAGACGAATATTTCTGTTTCAGCACAAAAGAACGCAGCAAGCCATCATTACCAATGCGCTCTAATCCTACTGTTCCAATCGTCTCTCCTGCATCATTCACAACAACGAGATAGTTTTCAATGCTGTCCTTGATCCCCTCAGATTGAAGCCCAGCTTTACCGACGAGCTGCAATAAATCTTTCGCCTCGTGCTGCATGGCCTGCCTTAAAATAATGGTCATATCATAACTCCCCTATTCTTATATGATTTCAGCCTCATTTGGCCGTTTTTCACGCAAATGTTGTAAATCATTATTAAAAAGGCTGTTTTCATATCCATTGTTGCTTTTGGAAGTAGTTGATTTCCGGTCCAGGTGCTCGCTTTCCGCGGGGCAGGTGGTGAGCCACATTCGTACGTTAAACGTATAAGTGTCTCACCTGCCCGCCTGTCCCGCAGGAGTCTCCCACCTTCCACTACAACCAACTGTTCAAAGAAGACGTAAAGATTAAAGGCAAAAACCCTTTAGAAAAGAGCCTTAAAAAAAGAAGGCTAACCACCATGAGGTTACCTTCTTCATTTTCTATAATCTATGAAAATAGGGAGGAACTTATGCACATTTTAAGAGAATAAGGAGCCTACAGCACTAACAAGGCTATGAAACAGTTCTACTACAAAGAATTTAGTCTGGATTTCTTCTGTTTGATCCGTTTCTTCAGCAGAAGCTGTTTCCGTAACATCCGCTTTATTGTCTTTGTTTTCTTTAACAGCATCACCATTTTCAAAATCCAAGAAACAAAGTGGAGGAAAAAGAACACACCACCAGTTCTTCCCTTCGCCTTCTCCAAGGGTGATCAACACTGCTTCATATTGACCTGCCGGATAGATGTACTCGCCATACATTTTAGTAGGAAAAGCGACCTTGTTTAGTTCCACTGAAAACGTCTTTTCCAGTCCTGCTTCATCCAGCTTTGATTGAACGATTTTTTCAATCGCCGGAAGCTGCTTACGAATAATCTCACGTGCCTCAGAAATGCTGGATAGCTCGCCAACCCAAGTTGTGATCTGCTCGTTCACTTCGTCTCGGATCTCACGCTTAAGCTTTTGGTCAGCATCCGTATTGCTGTTTGCTAGTATGCGAAGTCTGATCGACTCTTCTGGTATCTTAACAGAGGCATTCATTGTTGCGTTTGCCACTTTTGTTTGTGTTTCAAAAAATAAGAACATCACCGCTAAAGAAATAAGAACAAGAATAAAGAAATGATTGCGTTTTTTCATCGTTTTTTCCTCCCCCGTCGTATCTAACCACAGTTTGGACACCACGCAAAAATTTCATACTAGTAATCTAGTAAAATTCGTTCTTTGTGATTCGACAAAGGAAAGTCAAAAGCGTTAACTTTTCAAAAGACGATTGCTATAGGTTCATTTTTCTTTCTCTTCATTGACAAGTTGATTGGAGCGGAAGGTGCGAGACTCCTGGGGGATCAGCGGGACAGGTGAGACTCCTAACAGCGCATAGCGCTAGGAGGCTCACCGCACGCCCCCCGGAAAGCGAAGCAACCTGAAGCGGAAATCAACCACGTTCACACGTTACATCAAAAGAAACATTTACCAACTTGCGTAACGCTTTCATTCATGTTACTTTAAATGTGTAAACGGTTACATATATTTTGGGAGGAGGCGAAAAATTGGTTACTATTCGTGATGTTGCAAAGAAATCAGGTGTATCAGTCGCGACTGTATCTCGTGTTCTTAATGAAACTGGATACGTGCACGAGGATACACGGAAAAAAGTGATGGCTGCCGTTGCAGAATTAAAGTACAGCCCTAATGAAGTAGCCCGTTCCCTTTTTAAAAAGAAATCAAAGCTGATCGGACTGTTGCTGCCAGACATAACGAACCCGTTCTTCCCACAGCTTGCAAGAGGTGTTGAAGACGAAATGCAAAAAGGCGGCTACCGCTTATTGTTTGGAAACAGTGATGAGAATGACGAAAAAGAGATGGATTATCTGAACACATTTATTCAAAACAATGTCGTCGGAATCATCTCCGCTACGAATAATAAAACGAAAACTAACTATAAAGACCTGTCTATTCCTGTTGTTTTTCTAGACCGAACATCCAACGATTATCCGTCGGTGTATGCAGATGGAAAAGAAGGCGGCAGAATAGCAGCAGACGAAATCGTAAAAAGAGGAAGCAAGCGGATCACTCTTTTAAAAGGTCCCGCTCACATCCAGCCCGCTCAAGACCGTTTTCAAGGGGCGTTAGAAGCGTTAAGTCAATCAACCGTTGATTTTCACGTGATGACGACTACTTCGTTCGCATTTGAAGACGCAGAGAAATGGGCAAAGGAACTGTTTGCGACGTATCCTGATACAGATGGAGTGCTAGCGAGTAATGATATCGTGGCAACAGCTGTTTTACATGAAGCGCTTCGCCTCGGAAAATCGATTCCAGAGGATCTGCAGATTATCGGTTTTGACGATATTCCGCAAAGCAACTTGTTGTTCCCTTCCCTATCCACCATTCGCCAGCCAGCTTATGAAATGGGGAAAGAAGCGGCAGAGCTTTTAGTCAAAATCATCAACAAAGAAAAAATCGAGCAACAGCATATTCAGATGCCTGTTACGTTTATAGATCGAAACACAACAAGAAAGGTTGATACAAATGGTTAAAATTGTGGTCATTGGCAGTTCTTCAATGGATTTAGTCGTTACATCTGAAAAGCGTCCTGGAGCGGGAGAAACAGTTTTAGGCAGCTCGTTTAAAACTGTCCCTGGAGGAAAAGGTGCAAACCAGGCTGTCGCAGCTGCTCGTCTAGGCGCAGACGTAACCATGATCGGATGTGTAGGCGATGATCATTATGGAGCTAGCATCTTAGAAAATTTCAGACAAAATGATGTTGATGTAACCCATGTGGAACCGGTTACAGATACTGAGAGCGGTACGGCTCATATCATTTTAGCTGAAGGGGACAACAGCATCGTCGTTGTAAAAGGCGCGAATGATCATGTGTCACCTCAATATGTGAAGCAGTCACTGGATCTTATTAAAGAAGCTGATATGGTGCTCATTCAGCAAGAGATTCCAGAAGAAACCGTTAAATACGTGAGTGAAATTTGTAAAGAGCACGATGTTTCACTGCTGTTGAACCCGGCACCTGCTCGCCCGCTTTCGCAAAATGTGATAGACAAAGCGAGCTACATCACACCAAATGAACATGAAGCGGCGGTATTGTTTAATGGTTTATCGACAGAAGAAGCATTAAAGCAATATCCAAACAAAGTTTTTATTACAGAGGGTAAAGATGGCGTTCGGTATCATGATGGTGAAAAAGAGGTGCTCGTTCCCTCTTATCCAGTTAAAGCGGTCGACACGACAGGTGCAGGTGATACGTTCAACGCCGCACTAGCTGTAGCATTAGCAGAAGGTAAAAGCATCAGCAACAGCCTTCGATTCGCTAACCGAGCGGCTTCCCTATCGGTTACGAAGTTTGGTGCACAAGGCGGAATGCCACTGAGAAAAGAAGTGGAGGAAACGTTATGAAGCGATACGGAATGTTAAACAGTCATATCTCAAAAGTACTAAGTGACCTTGGCCATACCGATCTGATCGTGATTGCTGATGCGGGGCTTCCGATTCCAAGTGATGTTCCACGGATCGATCTCGCTTTAACCGTCGGCGTCCCGAGTTTTGCAGAAGTTGTTCAGGCAGTAAATGACGATATGGTTGTCGAAAACGTGATTTTAGCGAGTGAAATACAAGAAAACAACGAAAAAACGCTTCAATTTATGAAGAAGAATTTTTCAGATACAGAGATTGAATTTATATCGCATGAAGATTTTAAAGAAAAAACAAAGCAGGCAAAAGTGGTGATTCGTACAGGTGAAGTCACACCTTATGCAAACTGTATGTTACAAGCAGGTGTAATCTTCTAGAAAGAGGTGATTGTGATGCATATTCAAATGAACGATATCTATAAGGCATTTGGTGCCAACCAAGTATTAACCGGCGTTCACTTTGATCTGCAAGAAGGCGAAGTTCATGCCCTTATGGGTGAAAATGGCGCAGGAAAATCAACAATGATGAACATTCTGACCGGTCTTCACAAACGGGATTCTGGAAAGATTGTTATAGATGGTGAAGAACGCTATTTTGATAACCCGAAAGAAGCTGAAAAGCACGGTATTGCGTTTATCCACCAAGAGCTTAACGTATGGCCTGACATGACGGTGCTTGATAACCTGTTTATCGGAAAAGAATTACGATCACCGTTCGGCCTTTTAAAATCAAAAGAAATGAAAACGCTGGCAAAAAAGCAATTTGAAAAGCTGGCTGTCACGATCCCGCTCGATAAAGAAGCCGGCCTCTGCTCAGTCGGCGAGCAGCAAATGATTGAAATCGCAAAAGCTCTCATGACGAATGCAAAAGTGATCATCATGGACGAGCCTACTGCTGCCCTTACAGAGCGTGAGATTGAAAAGTTATTTACCGTGATCAACGCACTTCGGAAAGAAGGCGTGTCGATTGTTTATATTTCTCACCGGATGGAAGAGATCTTCGCGATTTGCGACCGAATCACGGTCATGCGCGACGGTAAAACGGTAGATACGCAAACGGTCTCAGAGACCAATTTTGATGAAGTCGTTCGTAAAATGGTAGGCCGCGAACTGACAGACCGTTATCCGGAGCGCAATCCGAACATAGGCGAGACAGTTTTAGAAGTCAAGTATGCCACGAGACAAGGTGTTTTTGATGATGTGAATTTTTCAGTGAAATCTGGTGAAATTGTCGGAGTGGCTGGACTCATGGGAGCTGGCCGAACAGAGATCATGCGAGCGTTGTTTGGCCTCGATAAGCTGGATTCTGGCGAGATTTGGATCAACGGGCAAAAGGTATCGATCAAAAACCCGTTTGAGGCGGTGAAACGCGGAATCGGGTTTATTACAGAAGACCGGAAGAATGAAGGATTGGTACTGGATTTCTCGATTCGTGAAAATATGGCGCTGCCGAACTTAACGAGTTTTTCGAAAAATGGCGTTATAGACTATAAAACGGAAACAGATTTTGTAGATATGCTGATTAAACGTCTTCAAATCAAAACAGAATCTGGCGAAACCTCCGCAAAGAATTTATCAGGCGGTAACCAGCAAAAAGTCGTGATCGCCAAATGGGTCGGAATCGGTCCGAGAGTATTAATTTTGGACGAACCGACAAGAGGTGTTGATGTTGGTGCAAAACGTGAAATCTATCAGCTGATGAATGAGCTTACTGATCGCGGTGTAGCCATCATCATGGTTTCATCCGAACTGCCAGAAGTTCTTGGTATGAGCGACCGGATTCTGGTCGTTCACGAAGGTAGAATCAATGGTGAGCTTCCGAAGAATGAAGCCACACAAGAAAAGATTATGACATATGCAACGGGAGGACAGTAATATGAAAACACCTGCAAAAGTGAATCATGTAGATAATATCACGCAGAAGCTTGGACCATTCTTGGGCCTGATCATCCTTGTCGTTATTGTATCGGTCCTGAACCCAAGTTTCCTAGAACCACTAAACTTATTAAACTTGCTGCGCCAAGTGGCGATTAATGCACTTATTGCTTTCGGTATGACATTCGTTATTTTAACAGGCGGTATCGACTTATCCGTCGGTGCGATTCTAGCGCTTTCCAGTGCGTTGATGGCTGGTATGATTGTATCTGGGATGGACCCGATGCTTGCCATCTTAATCGGATGTTTGCTTGGAGCGGTTATGGGCGCGATTAACGGCTTATTGATTACAAAAGGAAAAATGGCTCCTTTTATCGCAACACTTGCAACGATGACGATTTTCCGTGGATTGACATTGGTATATACAGACGGTAACCCGATTACAGGTCTTGGCGAGAACTATTTATTTCAGCTTTTCGGACGAGGGTATTTCTTAGGTATTCCTGTCCCAGCGATTACGATGATGCTTTCTTTCGCATTGTTTTGGGTGATCCTTCACAAGACTCCGTTCGGACGTAAAACATATGCGATCGGCGGAAACGAGAAAGCCTCTATCATTTCAGGTATTAAAGTTACAAAAGTAAAAGTGATGATCTATTCCCTAGCTGGACTTCTTGCAGCTTTGGCAGGTGCGATTCTAACATCGCGTTTAAACTCTGCACAGCCAACTGCCGGGACGTCTTATGAGTTAGATGCGATCGCTGCGGTCGTTCTAGGCGGCACAAGTCTATCAGGCGGACGCGGTTTGATTGTTGGAACTTTGATTGGTGCCTTGATTATCGGAACGCTGAACAACGGTCTGAACTTGCTAGGTGTATCTTCATTCTTCCAAATGGTCGTAAAAGGTGTCGTTATCCTGATCGCCGTATTAATTGATCGTAAAAAAGCAGCATAGGAGGGTTCAAATTATGAAAAAAGCTTTATTAATTATGATGTCTCTATCAATCTTCTTATTAGGAGCATGTTCATTAGAGCCCCCTTCATGGGCGAAGCCATCCAAAAAAGGTGATGGAGAAAAAATTAAGATTGGTTTATCCGTCTCAACGCTAAACAATCCATTCTTCGTTTCAATGAAAAATGGCGTTATAGAGGAAGCAAAGAAACAAGGTGCAGAAGTAGTTGTCGTGGATGCACAGAATGACTCTGCTAAACAAGTAAACGATGTTGAGGATCTATTGCAGCAAGGAATTGATGCCCTATTGATCAATCCTACAGATTCAGCGGCCATCTCAACTGCCGTTCAATCCGCAAATAACATGGATGTTCCTGTTGTAACGCTCGACCGCTCAACAGATAAAGGAGATGTAGCAACACTTGTTGCTTCTGATAACGTAAAAGGCGGCCAAATGGCAGCTGACTTTATTGTCGAACAGCTTGGTGAAGGCGCAAAAGTCGCTGAGTTAGAAGGTGTGCCAGGAGCTTCCGCTACACGTGAGCGTGGTAAAGGATTTCATAACGTGGCAGATCAAAAGCTAGATGTCACTGCGAAACAATCAGCTGACTTTGACCGAACAAAAGGGTTGAACGTTATGGAGAACGTCCTTCAAGGAAATCCAGACATCAAAGCAGTCTTCGCACACAACGATGAGATGGCATTAGGTGCTTTGCAAGCAATCAACAGCTCTGGCCGCGATGTGCTTGTCGTTGGGTTTGACGGAAATGATGATGCGGTAAACGCTGTAAAAGAAGGTAAACTAGCAGCAACGGTCGCTCAACAGCCTGCGTTGATCGGCGAACTCGCTGTAAAAGCCGCATCAGACGTACTAGCCGGAAAGAAAGTAGAAAAGAAGATTGCCGCACCGCTTAAGTTAATGGTGAAGGAATAAGATGGCGAAGTAATAAAAGAAGTAATAAAAGAAGTAATAAATATCTCAAAAAGAAGAGGCCGAGTCGGCCTCTTCTTTTTGAGATTTGAATTGTGTTTAAATTGTTTGGGGTCTGACCCGGGGTCAGACCCCATTTCCCACGTTATTTCCCAAGAAGGGCGAAAACCATGCGATCCTTGCCGCTGATGTCATCTTTCACATAAACTTCAGCATTAAGGAACGTCTCACGCAGCATATCTGCAACCGTCTCGCCCTGCCCCGCTCCAACTTCAAAGCCAACAATTGCCTTTTCATTCAAAACAAGAGGCAGTTCTTCCATAAACCTTCTGTAGAAAACATATCCGTCTTCCCCGCCGCTTAATGCTCTCATCGGCTCACGGTCTTTTACGATGGTTTCGAGGACTGCTATCTCATGATCAGGGATATATGGCGGGTTTGAAACGACTACATCCAGCTTCTGATTCTGCTCAATGAAAGGCTGCAGCAGGTCG
Organism: Fictibacillus sp. UD; assembly: GCF_043558025.1. Classification (NCBI taxonomy): domain Bacteria; kingdom Bacillati; phylum Bacillota; class Bacilli; order Caryophanales; family Fictibacillaceae; genus Fictibacillus; species Fictibacillus sp. UD. The sequence goes on along the minus strand of NZ_JARUHH010000006.1, from coordinate 62,614 downwards.
CCGTGCAGGAATGTAACCTTTGCACCAAGCCGCTCGGCATTACCTTGTGCAACTTCAATCGACTCCTCTGCAATATCAACCGTATATACATCCAATCGCTCGTTTTCAAGAGCTAACGAAATCGAGATCGCACCGCTTCCTGTGCCTATGTCTGCAACAGAAATGGCCGCGCCATCCCCAAAATGGTTAGAAATAAGCGTGAGCATATGCTCGACCAGTTCTTCTGTTTCGGGACGCGGAATTAAGACTTCTTCGTTCACCGAAAACGTTCGTCCGTAAAACTCTTCCTTGCCCGTAATGTACTGAACAGGTTCTCCGTCAACATGGCGCTTGACTGCTGCTCTTAGCTCAGCGTACTCATCCTCACCCATCACATCGTGAAGACGCATCAGCATCTCTGTTCGGTTGACATCGCCCAATACATGTCTCATTAAAATCTCTGCCGCAAAGCTTTCACGTCCGTTTTCAGCTAAAAAAGAAGAAGCCCACGCGAGGGCTTCATGAACTTTTGTACTCATTTTACGCGTCCGCCTGAGCTTTCATCTTGCTTGTTTGGTCTTCCGTAATGAGTGCTTCAACGAACTCATCCATTTTACCAAGAAGAATTTGATCAAGCTTTTGAATCGTTAAACCGATACGGTGGTCGGTAACACGGTTTTGCGGGAAGTTGTACGTACGAATACGCTCTGAACGGTCACCTGATCCAACCGCACTCTTACGTGTTTCATCATACTCTTTTTGTATTTCTCGCTGAATCTTATCATATACACGCGCACGAAGAACCTTCATCGCTTTTTCTTTGTTCTTGATCTGTGATTTCTCATCCTGACATGATACAACCGTACCTGTAGGAACATGTGTTAAACGAACTGCTGATTGAGTCGTGTTTACAGACTGACCCCCAGGACCAGAAGATGTAAACGTATCAACACGAACGTCTTTTTCATGAATCTCAACTTCAACCTCTTCAGCCTCTGGAAGTACAGCAACCGTTGCTGTAGACGTATGAATACGTCCGCCTGATTCTGTTGAAGGGACACGCTGAACACGGTGTGCACCGTTTTCATATTTAAGCTTCGAATAAGCACCAGCACCATTGATCATAAAGATAATCTCTTTGTATCCGCCAAGCTCTGTGTATGAAGCTTCAATTACTTCGGACTTCCATCCTTGCATCTCTGCATAACGTGTGTACATACGGTAAAGGTCGCCAGCGAAAAGTGCCGCCTCGTCTCCACCTGCTGCACCGCGAACCTCGACGATAACGTTCTTGTCGTCGTTCGGGTCTTTTGGAAGCAATAGAATTTTTAACTGAGCTGTAAATTCTTCGATCTGTTGATTAAGCCCTGAGATCTCTTCTTTTACCATCGCAGTCATTTCAGCATCAAGCTTATCTTCGAGCATCAATTTTGCTTCATCCAGCTGCTCTTTCGCTTCTTTATACTCACGGTAAACTGCTACTGTATCTTGAAGGGAAGATTGCTCTTTTGAATAATCGCGAAGCTTGTTCGTATCATTTATAACCTCAGGGTCACTGAGTAATTCATTTAACTTGTCATATCTTGCTTCAATCGTCTCTAAACGTTCTAACATGGTTTTTCACCTCTGTTTTATATGCATAACAGTATAATTATAGTCGTTATCAGCTAAACTCTCAATCTTTTTCAGCAGCCCTTTTCTGAAAGAGTGTGGCTTTTTGAAAGATTTTATGGTGAGGCTATTCGCTGACAATTTTAAGTGAGCGTACAGCATTGCGACGAGGAAACATCATAGGCAGAATTTCTCGTGGACGCAGGAGCAGCATTTCATATCTCTTTCAACGGGCTCACTGCCACACGCGGCAGAAAGCGAGCAATCTGGAGCGAAAGTATACCACTTCTTCATTGTAACTGTTTTCTACCTGTTTAATTCCACTTTTTCAACATGACTTCTTCCCCATTCACTCATGTGGTTTAATGTGACTTCTAAATTTTTTCCGTATTCCGTTAACGAATACTCTACTTTCGGAGGCACTTCTGGGTATACTTCACGATTGATCAAGCCATCAGCTTCTAATTCTCTTAGTTGAAGCGTTAGTGTTTTTTGTGACACTTTTGGAAGCAGTTTTTTAATTTCACCAAATCGTAAAACATCGTTTTGCTGTAAATGGCATAAGATGATACCTTTCCATTTTCCGCATACCACATCCATCGTCACTTCAATCGGATGAGAATATTCTTTTCTCAATCGAAAACACCCCTTAGTTTCATTTCGTTGCCTTAGTTACATTAATGTACCTTCTTGCGTATGGATACTAACTATCATTATAATAACTACGATACGAAATGACTATAAAAATATTGGGGACCTGCCGATGTCTAAAACGATTCGAATCGTAAGGAACGGAGAAAAGAGGAAAGTACATCCAGAGGACTTGCCTTGGGTCATCCTTCAGCTTGAAATAGGTATGGAGAAAGGAATGATTGAAGTTGTTCAACATACCCCATCCATACGGGCTTTCAGAAAGAAAGATTATGTATTTGGATCAACCATCTTTAGCTGGAATCAAAATGATGAAGACCAGCTTTATTTTGATTACTATCAATTCAAAGTATTTTGTGATGACTTAGACGTGAAGGTAAGATATTCGGAAGCAAGGTAAAAGAACTACAAGCAAAAAAAGAGGCTCTGTAAAGAACCTCTTTTTTGTATTTTTTTAGTTATCTAGTAGCTGCGTAAACATCAATTACGCCCTTACCGTAATAAAATGCATCACCAAGCGGTTTCGCTGTGTTGACGAGCTTTTGGCGAACTTGAACGTTTGTTAGTCCTGGGTTACCCGCCATAATCAGTGCTGCTGCTCCTGCCACGTGTGGTGAAGCCATCGAAGTTCCGTTGTAGCTCGCATACTTGTTGCCTGGCACAGAACTTAAAATACTAACACCCGGTGCCATCACTTCAAGCTCGGTACCCACGCTCGAAAACGAAGCGCGCGCATTGTTAGCGTCAACCGCTCCAACTGCCATTACAGAAGCATATTTTGCAGGATAACCAATCGTGTTTCTCTTCCCTTTTGTTCCTGAGTTTCCTGCAGCCGCAACTACTAGCACACCAGAGTTATATGCATTATCACAAGCTTGCTGAAGCGCCGTTGATCCAGAGCTACCACCTAAGCTCATGTTGATGACATCCATATTGTTAGCAACAGCCCATTCAATTCCTTGAATGATGCCGCTGTATGTTCCGCTTCCAGTACTGTCTAAAACTTTTACCGCGTAAAGGTCAGCTGAATAAGCTACACCAAGAACACCTGTCGTGTTATTAAGTGCTGCTACTGTACCCGCAACGTGTGTTCCGTGGCCATCACCATCAACCAGTGCATTTGGCTCACTAGGTACAAAGCTCGCACCGCCACGTACGTTTAAGTCTTCATGACTTGCGTCAATTCCCGTATCTAAAATCGCTACTTTAACACCTGATCCTGTGTTTCCAGTCGCATGAACTTGATTTGCTTTAATATGTGTAATTCCCCAAGGGGTAGATTGAGCTGTTTTATACGCGATGCTGTCTTCTTCTACAAAAGAAACATTCGGGTTCTTTTTAAGTGCTTCTGCTGCCGCTTCAGGCATTGAAACAAGCATCGTATCCATAAACTTGAACTGATGCTTAACTTGCCCACCCATTTTTTTAACATCATTTACTTGAGCTGTTTGAATATCTGATTTAAAACCAACGAGGAAGTTTTTCGGTCCTTTATCAACCGTTGCAGCAGATGCAGAGAAATGGAGATTACCTACCAATAAGGATAGGACAAACAATAAACTGAGCATTGCACTAAACGTGCGTAATACAGTTTTTTTCATTTCTTTTCCCCCAATCATGATTTTATAACAATCAAACCATGTGCTCTTGGTGGTCAGGTCCCGGGCCCGTTATGTATAATTCTGAATTGTTCGACTATTACTTAAATATTGTATCATGATTGTTCTTTTCAAAAATTGGGAAAAACGTGTTCTTAACAGTGGAATAAACAACCTAAAAAAAGAACCATTTTCCCAAATGATTCCTTTTTATAAAGGTGTTATAATAAAAGTTTTAAGTTCTTTTTAATAAAGATTCTCTCATCGATGCAGCCAATTCCTTCACTTCAATTAAACGCTGAATTTTTTCGGGATCTTTTTCAAATCCATACTTGATCTGATTGGTTTCTGTAACAGAAATGCCAGCTGAGTGTTTTTCGATTTTCACCATCTCATCACCTGCTGCCACCATTCCTTCTTGCAGAACACGAAGATAATATCCTGTACGGCCTGTATCTACAACTTTTTTAATCATATCAGGGCGGCACAATATAGAAGCTAATGTGTTACAAGGCTGGCGAGGCTGTGTAATTTGAACGACCGCTTCCCCCATCTGAAAAACGTCACCAATACACACAGCATCTTCTGTAAATCCTATAGGTGTAATATTTTCTCCGAATGCTGGTATCTTAAGCGGACTATCCAGCTTCAGCTCAGCATTCCACTTTTCATAATGTTCATAAGGATACACACAAACCGCTTGATCCAGTCCGCCATGATGGACTTTATCTCCAACACCGTCTCCTTCAAAATGCGTTTTATATAAAAAGACCGGCTGCCGCTGCGGAATTTTATTATAAGCTGTAAAAAAAGTCTTGTTAGACGTTGCTACTTCTTCCGGAAGCTTGATGTTTAAGGAAGCTACTTTTCCCTTCATTCCCATCACCTCACCAAAAGCATAGCACAGGACAAAAGGAAATTAATAGGAAAATATATTTCGGCGCAATTGCTCGTAATCGATACGCTCCTGGTTCATTCGAATCGCTTTCGTTAACTCCTCTATAACTACTTTTTCATTCGTAATCAGATTAAATACATATGGAATGGTCGCAAAATGACCGAGAAAGTGCGTACACCCGACATAACGCGGATTATCTGTCTGATGCTCATGTTTATATTTAATAATAAAATTCCCCATGCCTTCATAAACAGGGTCTAATGGTTTTTGTTCCAACTTTTTTAACAATGTATGAATCGGTTGAACCGGTGCATTCCAGTCCGCTCCGTTAGATTTAATTTCTAGCACAGTCCACCACCTCTTTCTACTATCATAATTCGTTTTAATTCCGTACTTCTTGTTGGTCAAAAACGAGAGAGTTGTGTCATCATACATGTAAAGTTACTTTTTTTGAGACAATGGGAATACTATATTGTTAGAGAGATGTAAGGAGCTGATCAGATGAAATATTGCATTATTGGAGGAGACGCAGCTGGCATGAGTGCCGCGATGCAGATTGTCAGGAACACAGAGAACGCTGATATAACCGTTCTTGAAAAAGGCGGCATCTATTCTTATGGACAATGTGGACTTCCGTATGTCGTAGGCGGGCTCATCCCTTCTACAGAAAAACTCATCGCTCGCAGTATTGAAACCTTTCGCGAAAAATACGGAATGGACGCACGTACTTTTCACGAAGTAAATGCGGTAGACACGGAATCCAACACGGTCTCTGGCATACATACGAAAACAGGGAAACCGTTCGAAGTGACATACGATAAGCTTTTGGTAGCCACAGGTGTTCGGCCGATCATCCCAAAACAATGGACAGGGGTTCATCTAAAAGGCATCTACCCTCTTAAAACGATTCCTGACGCTGAGGAACTGATGGCTGGACTGAAAGGTGTGCAGAACGTAACGATTATTGGCGGCGGCTACATCGGCCTCGAAATGGCTGAAAACGTGCTTAAACTCGGTAAAAGTGTACGTATCATCCAGCGCAGCAATCAGCTTGGCAGCATCTTTGATGAAGATTTCGCTCCATTCATTCACGAAGAAGCAGAAAAACATGGGATCGAGCTTTGTTTAGAGGAAGAAGTGCTAGGCTTTAAAGGTGATGATCATGTTCAGTTTGTTAAAACCGCTAAAAAAGATTATCCAACAGACCTCGTGATCGTTTCGGTTGGAGTGACACCCAACACTGACTTTTTGAAAGATACAAATGTGGAGTTAAACGAACAAGGTGTTATCGTTGTAAATGAGCGTATGGAGACGAATGTGGATGGCGTTTATGCCGCTGGCGATTGCGCGACCCATTATCACCGTGTAAAAAAACTCAATGACCATATTCCGCTCGGAACGACCGCTAATAAACAAGGCAGGATCGCAGGACTGAATATGGCTGGCGTGGAAAAGCAATTTAAAGGAATTGTAGGCTCTTCCATTATTCAATTTATGGATTTAACACTCGGAAAAACGGGATTATCGAACAAAGAAGCAGAAAAACTTAACATTCCGTTTGATGAGATTAAAATAACAACAAAAAGTCATGCTGGATATTATCCTGATCCGAAAAAATTAGAAGTGAAATTAACGTATCATAAAGAAACAAAGAAGCTCTTAGGTGGCCAAATTATTGGAGCAGAAGGCGTTGATAAACGAATCGATGTATTAGCGACAGCTCTTTATCATGAAATGGACGTTGAGGAATTAGCGGATTTGGATCTATCCTACGCACCGCCTTATAACGGTTCATGGGATCCAATCCAGCAAGCAGCTAGAAGACTTGGGAAATAAAATGGGAAATGGGGTCTGACCCCATTTCCCATTTTATTTCCCGCTAGTCATCAATTTTTAGTGAGAAATTATATCGAGGAACTGCACGTTCAACGGCATTCATGATTTTTCGATGTGTTGCAGCACGTTCCTTTTTTGACATATCATGCGGCACATTAATATGGATGTGCGCATAATTCCCGTTAATGGTGACCATCTGCGGGTTAATACCAGACGCATCAATAACAGCTTGACGAATCATATCCTGATCATCAGACAAATCAAAGCGAGTAGAGTTCATTGTCCGATAATCACTCGGGTTCATGTTCGTATCAAAACTATAACTGTTACGCGGCTCATTTTTGGTTAGGTGGTAATTTATAATTCCATGGCCAAACAGGTTATCGCGTATATCCCGTTTATTTTCGTGAGCTGCCGGTTCCGTTTTTCCGCCTTCTTCTTTGTACGACTGCATAGGAGAACACGCTGTGGTAACAAGCAGCGCCAAAACTGGAGCAATAATTGCCTTTTTCACTATAAACACCTCCCATATCGTTAGGATTTCCTGATGTGGAGGTGTTTATGTTGTATAGTGAGCAGTTTCGCTGAGCGAAACTGGACCTTTTTGAAGTTGAAGGTAATGTGCACAAGTTAATTCAAGAAAATAGATGGATAATACGGCGAGAATTCAAAGTAATACAGCGAGTTCTGAGCATAATACGGCGAATTTTAACATTATATAAGCGAGTTGACAAAATAAAGCAAAACTCGACACATCTTTTTATTTCAACCAACTAAAAAAGCCCAAAAGCACAGAGCTTTCGGACTTAATCCATTCAACTATTTCAAACGTCCTTCTAAGCCCTCTGCGCCTGAAAGGAGGTTTCTTTTCTTTCCTGGTACTTCGTGACAATGGCGGCAGCGCGGTTCGTATGACTCGGATGCGCCTACTAAGATCACGGGATCATCGTAAGAAGCTGGTCTGCCGTCGATTAAACGCTGTGTACGGCTGGCAGGAGAGCCGCAAACCATGCAGATCGCCTGAAGCTTAGTCACGTGTTCAGCAAGTGCCATCATTTTTGGAACAGGTCCAAATGGCTCGCCTTTAAAGTCTTGATCAAGTCCAGCAACGATGACGCGCAGTCCTTGATCCGCAAGCTCTTGAGCAACTGGAATGATATCTTCATCGAAGAATTGCACTTCATCGATCGCAACGACTTCTGTTTCCGGTAAAACATTTTTTAAGATCTCAACAGATCGTCCAACAGGCTCAGCCATTACAGCTGTTCCGTTATGAGACACAACCGACTCCTCGCTGTAGCGATTATCGATCAGCGGCTTAAACACCTGTACTTTTTGTTTGGCATACGTTGCCCTTCTTACACGGCGAATGAGTTCTTCTGACTTTCCAGAGAACATGCTGCCGCAAATCAATTCGATCCAGCCATTTTGTTTCATCACATACATGGCCTGCTCCCCCTTTCGCAACAATCTTTCCCTTAGTATGTACGATTTCGCTTCTGTTTTCTCATACTTAAACGTTCGGTATAGGAGTGCTTTACTCCTTTTAAGGCGTATAAAAAACCCGGTCCATCAATACAGTTACCGAGTCTGAAAATGTTTGTTTATATAAAAGAAAAAAGGGCAAGAAAGACTCCTGCCCTTTTACTTGCAACAAATTACTTAAGGTTGTATTTCTTCTTAAAGCGGTCAACACGTCCACCAACATCAGAGAACTTCTGACGTCCTGTGTAGAACGGGTGAGTGTCAGAACTTACATCCACTTTGATTACTGGATATTCGTTACCGTCTTCCCATTTCATTGTCTCGCTTGAAGACAAAGTTGAACCTGAAAGGAAGCTAAATCCGCTTTGAGCGTCAACAAAGATAACCTTTTTATAATTCGGATGAATTCCTTGTTTCATTCTAATTCCACTCCTTCTGCCCTGTTTCCTATGCGGAGACAGAGTTATAAACACATAAAAATAGTATAACAGGGACAAAACCCATTTGCAACCATACTTTTTCGTTAGTTTGTTACGGGTTTAGCTCTTTTTGGCGTGCCCTTTTTTTCACTCTCAAACAGCTCGAAAAACTCTTCGTTATTTTCTGTTTTACGCATGCGTTTCATGAATTTATCTACGAAATCGAACGAGTCATCCATCGTCTTACGGATCGACCAAAGTGCTTCAAGATGATCTTTTGCAATAAGCATCTCTTCTTTTCTCGTTCCAGAACGGCGAATGTCGATCGCAGGGAAAATACGGCGCTCAGCCAGCTTGCGGTCTAAGTGAAGCTCCATGTTTCCTGTTCCTTTGAATTCCTCGTAGATAACATCATCCATACGAGAACCCGTATCTACAAGAGCCGTTGCTAAAATTGTTAAGCTGCCGCCTTCTTCGATGTTACGGGCCGCACCAAAGAAACGCTTCGGACGGTGAAATGCAGCCGGGTCGATACCACCAGAAAGTGTTCGTCCGCTTGGCGGAATAACTAAGTTGTATGCACGAGCTAGACGCGTAATGCTGTCCAGCAAGATCACAACATCTTTTTTATGTTCAACGAGTCGCATCGCACGCTCTAACACAAGCTCTGCCACTTTAATGTGGTTTTCAGGCACTTCATCAAACGTTGAACTTACAACGTCCCCTTTAACAGAGCGCTCAATATCCGTTACTTCCTCTGGACGTTCATCGATTAGCAAAACAATCAGTTCTACTTGCGGGTTATTCGTCGTTACACTGTGTGCGATTTCTTTTAACAAGCTCGTCTTACCCGCTTTTGGAGGAGCGACGATCAGACCACGCTGACCAAATCCAACAGGTGCCATCATATCGATGATTCGCGTTGAGATATTGTTGCCCGTTGTTTCCATCACCATTTTTCTTTCCGGATAAAGAGCTGTCAGTGCAGGGAAATGCACGCGTTCTTTTGCCGTTTCAGGATCTTCGCCATTAACCGCGTTAACTTGTAAAAGTCCGTAATACCGCTCGTTCTCTTTTGGAGGACGAACTTTCCCCGAAACTTTATCACCGTTTCTTAGATCAAATCTGCGGATCTGTGATGCAGATATGTAGATATCTTGAGAACTCGGTGAGTAGTTGATCGGACGCAGAAAGCCGAATCCTTCGTTCGGGATGATTTCCAATACACCTTCCATGAATGAATAACCATCAAGTTCTGCCTGTGCTTTCAAAATTGAAAACATCAATTCACGTTTTGTTAATTTACCATAATATTGAATATCAAATTGTTTGGCAAGCTCATAAAGCTCTTTTAACTTCTTTGTCTCTAATGTTGCTAAATCTATCCCCATAGTGACACCACGCTTTTCTATTAATAACTAACTCAATTTATGTTTTATAAATGGGATTTTTTTATGTTTGTATTGGTTTGGTTTTGGTTTTGTAAAATTAGGTTTTGTTAATGGAAGGAGTTCCTTTTGAAAGATGGTTTAGTGGGTATGAAGAAAATGTTGATAACAAAATGAATCATACTTCTTATTTTAACCACAAATTCGGTCTTTAATCAAGCAGCAGAAACTCGAGTAAACAAGCCCCTCTACGTGAATTTACAATACATATAAAACTTTTGCAACCGAATTTAAAATGAATTCATGTAATTGTAATGGAAAGACCGGACGCATTGTCCGGTCTCACACATTATTTATGGTTTAATCACAAGGTCTGGCTTCTTCTTCAAACTATGTCTTCCATCGATAAATCGCACCGTTCCTGATTTTGCACGCATAACAACAGATTGTGTTGTTCCTGTTGATCCGTCAAAACGAACTCCTTTTAACAGCTCTCCGTCTGTTACACCTGTTGCCGCAAAGATCGCATCGTCGCCTTTTACAAGGTCGTCCATGTACAATACACGGTTCACATCATCGATACCCATACGTTTGCAGCGTTCTAATTCTTCGTCGTTTTGAGGAAGAAGCTTTCCTTGAAGCTCTCCGCCGAGGCATTTTAATGCTACCGCTGCGATTACTCCCTCTGGAGCTCCGCCTGATCCGAATAAAATATCTACTCCTGTATCATCAAATGCTGTATTGATCGCTGCAGCTACATCACCGTCTGAGATTAGCTTAATACGGGCACCTGCTTCACGGATGTCTTGGATGATCTGCTGATGACGAGGACGATCTAAAATAACCGCTACTAAGTCCTCGATATTTTTGTTTTTCGCTTCCGCTACTGCTCTTAAGTTGTCAATGACCGGTGCATTGATATCAACTTTCCCGACGCTCTCGCGGCCAACTGCGATCTTGTCCATATACATGTCTGGTGCGTGAAGCAGATTGCCATGGTCAGCAATCGCTAAAACCGCCAGTGCGTTCCACGTTCCTGATGCTACGATATTTGTTCCTTCTAATGGATCGACTGCTACGTCTACTCGCGGACCATAGCCTGTCCCAAGCTTTTCACCGATATAAAGCATCGGCGCTTCGTCCATTTCTCCTTCACCAATCACAACTGTTCCTTTCATCGGAACCGTATCAAAAACGTTACGCATTGCAGTTGTTGCTGCATCATCCGCTTCTTCTTTCTTTCCTCTACCCATCCATCTTGCTGATGCAAGAGCTGCTGCTTCTGTTACACGAACAAGCTCCATTGATAAACTTCTCTCCATGTGTGTTCCCTCCCCAATCTTAAAACGCTTACATTTTTATCCTGAAGAAAAATCACCAGGTATAGGTGATTTTTCATTTTTGTTTATGAATTCTTAAGCTCTTCCATCTCTTCGGCACCCATGCTCTCGCGCCATACTTTAGCGCCAAGTCCTTTTAACTTGTCCACTAAAGATTCATAGCCGCGGTCGATATGCTCGAGGCCAGAGATCTCTGTTACACCTTCTGCCATAAGCCCTGCAACAACAAGCGCTGCTCCTGCACGAAGATCAGAAGCTTTTACTTTTGCACCTTCAAGCTTTGTCGGCCCATTTATTATAGCAGAACGTCCTTCAACTTTCACATTCGCTCCCATACGGCGAAGTTCGTCGATATGTTTAAAACGGGCACTATAGATCGTATCGGTTACAATGCTCGTCCCTTCTGAGCTTGTTAAAAGTGAAGTGAACGGCTGCTGAAGATCCGTCGGAAACCCTGGGTATACGAGCGTCTTAATATCAACGCTTTTTAATGGGTCTTTTCCTCGATAAACGAGCACTTGATCATCTTTTGTTTCGATGTACACGCCCATCTCTCTTAACTTTGCGATCAGCGATTCTAAGTGAAGCGGAATTACGTTATCAAGCAGCACTTGCTGACCCATTGATGCTGCTAAGATCATGTACGTTCCTGCTTCGATACGGTCAGGAATAATGGAATGACGGCAGCCGTGCATTTCATCAACACCATCAATACGAATCACGTCAGTACCTGCACCTTTAATCTTTGCACCCATGCTTGTTAAAAGCGTAGCTACATCAATGATCTCAGGCTCTTTCGCCGCGTTCTCAATAATCGTTTGTCCTTTTGCTCTTACTGCTGCAAGCATGATATTGATCGTCGCTCCAACACTTACAACGTCCAAGTAGATTCGTGCTCCAACAAGCTCATCCGCACGAAGATAGATCGCACCTTGCTCGTTCGTTACTTTTGCACCGAGTGCTTCAAACCCCTTAATGTGCTGATCGATCGGACGAGGTCCTAAGTTACATCCCCCTGGCAACCCGATAACAGCTTTCTTAAAGCGTCCTAGCATCGCACCCATCAAGTAATATGAAGCACGAAGCTTTTTCACTTTTCCGCTCGGCAGCGGCATCGCAATCATTTTTTCAGGGTTAACCGTTAGAGTCTGATTCTCATCCAGGTAAGCTTCCCCTCCGATTTCCTCTAACAAATCACGCAGAATACGAACATCTGATATGTTAGGTAAACCATCAATGGTAACGGTAGATTCTGCTAGTATCGTCGCGGGAATCAATGCCACCGCACTATTCTTTGCTCCGCTTATATGGACCGTTCCTTCGAGAGGATAGCCCCCTTCAATCATCAGTTTTTCCATGGTAAACTCCTTTCAGTAAGAGTCACAAAAGTTGTGATTGCATTACCAGTTTCAATAGTTTTATTATTTACCAAAATTTTCTTTTCATGTATAAAAATTACGCATTTCTTTGTCGCGCGTTAAGCAGTTGATTTCGCTCCAGGTTGCTCGCTTTCCATGGGGCGTACGGTGAGCCTCCTGCCGCTTTGCGCCTTTAGGAGTCTCCACCTGACCGCTCGTCCCATAGGAGTCGGCAACCTTCCGCTACAATCAACTTACGATGAAGATGGAAAATCAAAAGCTTAACTAATAAATTGTTGCTTTCAAATTTTGTCTTCTATGATTGTTGATTGGAGTGTAAGATGCGAGACTCCTGCGGGACAGGTGGGCAGTCTTCAAAGTGGAAGTGGCTCGCTCAGCCCCGACAAGCAAAAGATGAATGGGCTAGGAAGGCGCACTTTGCCTTCTTGACCGTTTAACTTTTGACCTCGAGGGGCTAGCCACTGCAACTAGACAAGGGAGACACTTATACGTGAAACGTACAAATGTGGCTCACCGCCTGCCCCACGGAAAGCGAGCATCTGAAATGGAAATCAACCACTTCCAAAAGCTACAATGTTTGCAATTACTTTCTATTCGCAGCTTCCCAGTCGGCTAGGAACTTTTCGATGCCTTGGTCGGTTAATGGATGCTTTACAAGTCCTTTGATTACGTTTGGCGGAATCGTTGCGATGTGGGCGCCTCGTATTGCTGCTTCTGTTACGTGAACAGGGTGGCGAATAGATGCTGCGATAATCTCAGTTGGAATTTCGTGGATCGCAAAAATTTGCGCCACTTGTGAGATCAGTTCAAGCCCATCTTGACCGATATCATCTAAGCGTCCTAAGAATGGTGAAACATATGTCGCACCTGCACGAGCTGCTAACAATGCTTGGTTCGCATTAAAAATAAGCGTTACGTTTGTTTTAATGTTTTCATCAGAAAACGTCTTTACCGCTTTTAATCCATCCAGCGTCATTGGAACTTTTACTGTGATGTTTGGTGCGATCTTCGCTAACTCACGGCCTTCTGTAACCATTTCTTCATAAGAAGTTCCGATCACCTCAGCACTAACAGAACCCGGTACAAGACTAGTGATTTCCTTTAAACGCTCATGAAAATCAACGCCTTTTTCTTTAGCAACTAAAGACGGGTTTGTTGTTACTCCTGATAAAATGCCCAGGTCATAGGCTTCTTTAATATCATCAATGTTGGCAGTATCAATAAAGAATTTCAAAAATAATCACTCCTGTTTGTTGAGTTTTTCTATCTTTTATATTCTTTTATAACATGTGTGTCTTCATACACGAAGGATTACGCTTACAAATTTCAAAGTTGCTTTTGAAAGTGGTTGATTTCCGCTCCAGATGCTCGCTTTCCACGGGGCTTTCGGTGAGCCTCCTGCCGCTTTGCGCCATTAGGAGTCTCCACCTGACCACTCGTCCCGTAGGAGTCTCGCAACTTACGCTCCTATCACCTTGCAAATGACGAGAATAAAAAGCTAAAAGCAACAATCTTTTTGCAAAAAGAACACCGTGTATTAGACGCTTATAAAGCTTGCCAAGTTTCACACTCTTATAGTGTAAATGAAACCGCCTATGATGTATAGGCGGTTTCAAAGAAAGGTTTTTATTAAGCTTTGTTTGAAGAACCAAACTCACGCATTTTTCCAGCTACTGTCGCTTGGATCGCATCGCGTGCAGCAGTTAGGTAGCTACGAGGATCGTACTTGTCCGGGTTTGATCCAACATATTCTTTAACCGCTTTGTGAGAAGCAATTTGGTTTTCTGTGTTTACGTTAATTTTAGCAGTTCCTAAAGAAATTGCTTTTTGGATATCTTTTGTTGGGATACCAGTACCACCGTGAAGTACAAGAGGTACACCTGTTAGTTCCATAACTTCTTTCATGCGGTCGAATCCTAAGTTCGGCTCACCTTTGTAAGGTCCGTGAACAGATCCTAGTGCAGGTGCGAAACAGTCAACGCCAGTTTCACGAACAAGTTGATCACACTCAGAAGGTACAGCGTAAGCAGCTTCAGCATCGTCAACGATTAGGTCGTCTTCTTGTCCACCGATACGGCCAAGTTCTGCTTCAACAGAAACACCGTGGATGTGAGCAAGCTCAACCACTTTTTTCGTTAACTCGATGTTCTCTTCTAACGGGTGATGAGATCCGTCGATCATTACAGATGTGAAACCTGCATGAATCGCTTCAGCACACTTTTGGAAGCTTGAACCGTGGTCAAGGTGAATCGCTACAGGTACAGTCACTTTATACTCTTCCATAAGCGCTTTAACCATAGCAACTACAAGCTTGAACCCGCCCATATAACGAGCAGCACCTTCAGAAACACCAAGAATTACTGGAGATTTCTCTTCTTGTGCAGCTTTAAGGATCGCTTGAGTGAACTCAAGGTTGTTCAAGTTAAATTGACCAACTGCATAATTTTCCGCTTTTGCTTTTTCAAGCATTTCTTTCATTGAAACTAAAGGCATATTATATGTCCTCCTTTGGATATTGGCACGAGCAGACCAACTACATTTTTGTATTGTATAGTGCTGAAATGTGCATACACAGCAAAAAGAAGCCATTATAGTTTACCTTTCATGGCGTCTTGCTAAACATTTCATAATGCTCATTTTCAATTCTAGTATAGCATACCAATATCGCCTGAAAACCGCAACACATCAACGTTTTCGGGGTGTAAACGCTATCATCTGCGACACGCCTGCATTTAAAAGATTTTTATGAGGAAGGCGTGTTTAATGGAAGTTCTTTCCTTACTGCTGCGCGAATCTCATCAATGTCGAATGGTTTTGCAAAATGAGTAATCGCTCCCAGTTTCATGGCCTCATGAATCATGTCCAACTCACCGTATGCTGTCATAATAATAACTTGAATCGTTTCATCGTGTTTTTTGACACGGCGAAGAATTTCCAAGCCATCCATTCCAGGAATTTTCATATCTAAAATGACAAGATCAGGGCGGTCCTTCTCTACAATAGAAAGAGCTTGTACACCGTTAGCTGCCTGATACGTCTTATAACCTTCTTTTTGAAAAATTTCGTTTAAAAGAATTCTGATGCCATACTGATCGTCTACAATTAATATTTTCCCGCTCATTATTGCTCACCTCATCTGAGTTTCTTTGTCTGTATGTCATTCTAGATAGTCAGATCAATTTCCTGCTCATATCCATGAATTGTATTGTTAAATTCAGTATACTAAATAAAAGGACAAATTCACGATGATTTAAGAAAAGTTAGGAGTCATTTCATGTTAAAAATATTTTCAACACAAGTTGCAGGATTGCTAAAATCCATTTCCGATAAAGAAGAGCAATCGATTGAAGAAGCTTCCCGCTTGCTGGCACAGACCGTTTTGTCAGAAGGAACCGTTTATTTCAATGGCTTTGGCGAAATGGGAGCTGTTGTGAGTGAGGCATTGTATGGTGAGAATCAATTCCGCCAAGCTGCAGAGTTTTCGGATACGAAGTTTGAAGAACTTTTGACGATTGATAGTGTGGTTGTAGCAAGCCGGTTTGTGGATGATGAAGAAGCAGTTGAGTTCTGTGCAAAAGTGCGAGAAATTGCCGATTGTCATGTTATTTTGATGGGCGGATACAGAAAAGAAGCTGATTTGGAGAAGGCGGCAGATATTGTAATCGATACGAAGGCAGTTCGCGGTCTTGTACCGCTAGATGATGGCTCCCGCCTCGGTTTCCCGTCAGGATTGGCCGCTTTGTTCGTTTATTATGCTTTATTTTTAACTACAGAGGAAATTTTAGAGGATTTTATTGAAGAGTAAAAGTAAGCCTGGCTGTTGCGCCAGGCTTTTTCATTATGATAAACAGCTTTCGTAAGCACTTTTAGTCGTCCAAAAACTTAATCACATAAAAATTGAAGGTAATCACATAAAAAATGGACTACATCATATAAAAATCAGAGCCCATCACATAAAAATGGACGATGATCACATAAATTGCAAAAAACCGACAGCCCCATTCAAAAAGGAAGCTGCCGGTCGATAAATTCTTAGTTCTTCAACTGTGTTACCGCGCCGATAAAGTCACGGAATAATGCTTGCGGGCGTGTTGGTCGTGATGTGAATTCCGGGTGGAACTGTGACGCAACAAACCACGGGTGATCTTCTAATTCGATGATTTCTACAAGGCGTCCATCAGGAGATGTTCCTGAGAAGATGAAGCCTGCTTTTTCCATCTGTTCACGGTACTCGTTGTTAAACTCGTAACGGTGACGGTGTCTTTCATAAACAACTTCATCGTTATAAGCTGCGAACGCTTTTGTATCTTCTTTAATTTTACAAGGATACAATCCAAGACGAAGTGTTCCTCCAAGATCTTCGATGTCCTTTTGTTCAGGAAGCAAATCAATTACCGGGAATGGCGTTTCAGGCATTAATTCTGCAGAATGTGCTCCTTCAAGTCCAAGAACGTTGCGGGCAAACTCTACTGAAGCTAATTGCATACCTAAACAGATACCTAAGAAAGGAACTTTGTTCTCACGCGCATATTGAGTAGCTAAAATCTTTCCTTCTACCCCTCTGTCACCGAATCCGCCAGGAACTAGGATACCATCAGCATCCTTTAAAAGGTCGTTTACATTTTCAGCTGTAACCATCTCAGAATTGATCCAGTCGATGTCGATATCCGTGTCAAAATGGTAACCTGCGTGGCGCATCGCTTCAACAACAGAAATATAAGCATCTTGAAGTGCTACATATTTTCCGACTAATGCGATTTTCACTTTTCCTTTAAGGTTCGTTACTCGGTTGATCAGTTCTTTCCATTCCGCCATATCAGGCTCGTGAGTCTCAAGCTTAAGATGTTTGCATACAAGCTCGTCCATCTTTTGTTCTTGAAGATCGATCGGTACTTGGTAAAGCGTGTCCGCATCTCTTGCTTCGATTACCGCTTTCGGATCGATGTCACAGAATAGACCAATCTTGTCCTTCATTTCTTGAGGTACTGGCATCTCTGTACGAACCACGATAATATTCGGCTGAATACCAAGACTGCGAAGCTCTTTTACACTGTGCTGTGTTGGCTTCGTTTTCAGCTCGCCTGCGGCACGAATGTATGGAATCAATGTACAGTGGATGTACATCACATTTTCAGAACCTACATCACTTTTAATTTGACGAATCGCTTCTAGGAAAGGCAAGCTCTCGATGTCCCCAACTGTTCCGCCAATCTCTGTGATTACTACATCAGCATTCGTTTCGCGGCCAGCACGGAAAACACGCTCTTTGATCTCGTTCGTAATGTGCGGGATAACCTGAACCGTTCCGCCAAGATACTCACCGCGGCGCTCTTTTCTAAGAACCGTAGAATAGATTTTCCCAGTCGTAACTGAGCTGTATTTGTTTAAGTTAATATCGATAAAACGCTCGTAGTGACCTAAGTCTAAATCCGTTTCAGCACCGTCATCTGTTACGAAAACTTCACCATGCTGATAAGGGCTCATCGTCCCTGGATCCACGTTGATGTAAGGATCGAATTTTTGCGTTGTCACTTTAACTCCGCGGTTTTTTAATAATCGGCCTAATGATGCAGCAGTAATCCCTTTTCCTAAAGAAGAAACAACCCCGCCTGTAACAAAAATATATTTTGTCATGTGTTCAATCCCCCTAAATTTTCTAAAATAAGTATGTGCGTTTAACGCTTTTTCTACTATCAGGAGAGGCTTGTGATAAGTACCAATCCGTAAAAAAATAAAAAGCAAAAGACACTTCCCCTATGGTTAGGGGGCACTTTTGCTTTGATATCATATAAAATTAGTCTTTTAAATAAAAGATACAGGAATAGCCCAAAAAGAATATTACCCGAGTCGAAAGCTCATGTCAAGATGATCTGCACATGGAAATTTTATTCTTAATGACATTGTTTTACTGAAAAATTTTATTGAATTTTGTAAAATCACCGATATATTCCGATAATCCGCCGTATTATAGGTAAAACTCGCCGGAATATCTTTAATGAGATTTGGCATTTATTTATCAAAACCAAAAAAACCAGCACCAAAAGGCACCGGTTTCTTAGTAGACTCATACTAAATACTCAGACTTACAGATCTTCATCTTCCTCTTCAAGATCTTCGTCTTCATCTTCTTCAAAGTCTTCATCTTCTTCATCGAAGTCTAATTCTTCTTCATCGTCGTCATCATCATCGTCATCGTCATCAGCAAGATCGTCGTCTTCAACGAACTCATCTTCAACTTCTAACTCATCAAAGTCTTCATCATCAAAGTCCTCTTCAAAGTCATAATCATCTTCAGAAGCTTTTTTACGTTTTGTTGGTTTGTTCGTAGCACCTAGTTCTTCTTCAGAGCTTTCTACTGGGTACCACGTTTTAAGTCCCCATTTGTTATCTCCTAATGAAACGAAACGTCCATCAATGTTCATATCTGTGTAAAAATACGCAATTCGGTTTTCAACTGCAGTTTTAGACAAACCTTTGATTTCAGCGATCTGTTTTACTAAATCGTAGAATTGAACAGGCTGCTTAGCATTCTGCAAAATTTCAAATGCGATTTCGACCATAGACATTTCAACGACTTGTTCCTTCGTATACGTGTTCAACATAGCCACATCGGCACTTCCTTTCCTTCTCCACACTCATTTATATCAACACATTGTGCTCATTCTCTAGAAGAATCATACTCTTCATTATAAACAAATCCCATACGGATATGCCAGTAGTAATCTTTCTTTTTTCCAGAAAAGGTTTTGTAGAACATGTTAGAGTAACTTCGATGCTCTTGAAAGTGGTTGATTTCCGCTCCTGGATGCTCGCTTTCCGCGGGGCAGGCGGTGAGCCCCTTGCCGCTTTGCGCCGTTAAGGGTCTCACCTGACCGCTGTCCCGCAGGAGTCTCCCCACCTTGCGCTTCAATCAACTTTTCAAGAAGAGAATGAACAAAACATTCAATACCAACAAAACAATCTGTTTGAGAAGAGACTCTCGCAAAGAAAAGAGAACCGCTAATAACGGCTCCCTTTTCTCATGTCGTTACATGTTTCTTCTATACTTTCCGCCTACTTCATAAAGCGCACTTGTGATCTGACCGAGACTCGCAAATTTTACGGTATGCATGAGCTCATCGAAAATATTTCCGCCAGACAATGCAACGGATTTCAAACGTTTCAGTGCTTCTGCTGCTTGATCCTTACTTGATTCTTGGAACGTGTTCAGATTCTGAATCTGCTGTTCTTTTTCATCTTTTGTCGCACGAGCGAGCTGCATGTTGAACTCTTCTTCTGACGGCGGGTTCGGATTTAAGTACGTATTCACACCGATAATCGGAAGTGATCCATCATGCTTTTTCATTTCATAATACATAGATTCTTCTTGAATCTTTCCGCGTTGATACTGTGTTTCCATCGCACCAAGCACGCCGCCTCTTGTATTCATGCGTTCGAACTCTTGCAGAACCATCTCTTCTACCAAATCGGTCAACTCTTCAATGATAAATGATCCTTGAAGCGAGTTCTCGTTGCGAGCTAGACCTAGTTCTTTCGTGATGATCATCTGAATGGCCATCGCGCGGCGAACAGATTCTTCAGTCGGTGTCGTGATCGCCTCATCATACGAGTTCGTGTGGAGCGAGTTGCAGTTATCATAGAGTGCCATCAACGCCTGAAGCGTCGTACGGATATCGTTAAAATCAATTTCTTGCGCGTGCAGTGAACGCCCAGATGTTTGGATATGATATTTCAGCTTCTGGCTGCGTTCGTTCGCTTTGTATTTATCGCGCATAACGGTTGCCCAAATTCGGCGAGCCACGCGGCCAATTACGCTATATTCCGGATCCAAACCGTTTGAGAAGAAGAACGATAGGTTAGGCGCAAATGCGTTAATATCCATTCCGCGGCTCAAATAGTACTCTACATACGTAAAGCCGTTTGCGAGTGTAAACGCGAGCTGCGTGATCGGGTTCGCACCAGCTTCTGCGATATGATAGCCAGAAATTGAAACCGAATAATAGTTGCGCACTTGATGGTCGATAAAGTATTGCTGTATGTCTCCCATCATGCGAAGAGCAAATTCAGTAGAGAAGATGCACGTGTTCTGCCCTTGATCTTCTTTTAAAATATCGGCCTGAACCGTTCCGCGAACAGATGCAAGGGTCATCGCCTTGATTTCGCCGTACTCTGCTTCGTTCGGCTGTCGGCCATTTTTTTCAGCAAAAATCTTCACTTGCTGATCGATCGCTGTGTTCATGAACATCGCTAGGATAATCGGTGCCGGACCGTTGATCGTCATTGAAACCGACGTTGAAGGTGCGATCAGATCAAAGCCGTCATACAGCTTCTTCATATCGTCGAGCGTACAGATGCTCACACCGCTCTCCCCAACTTTTCCATAGATGTCAGGACGGTAATCCGGATCTTCACCATAAAGCGTTACCGAGTCAAACGCAGTACTCAAGCGCTTTGCGTCATCATCTTTTGATAGATAATGAAAACGCCGATTCGTTCGTTCAGGAGTTCCTTCTCCAGCGAACTGGCGCTTCGGATCTTCTCCTTTACGTTTAAAAGGAAACACGCCGGCTGTATAAGGGAACGAACCTGGAACGTTCTCTTTCATGATCCACTTTACGATGTCTCCCCAGTCTTCAAACTTCGGAAGAGCAACCTTTGGAATATCAAGACCTGAAAGACTTTTCGTCGTAAGCTCGGTCACGATCTCTTTGTCGCGGATCTTTGTGACAAACTCTTTTTTACTGTACATTTCTTTTAGCTCTGGCCATTGTTTCAGCATTTTTGAAGTCGTTGGTAAAAGTTTTTCTTCTACTTTTTCAAGCGCCTTATTTAAACTCGCCTCTACTTCTTCACCTGCTGCGTCGTATTCTCTCACCGTTTCAAGCGTCCCCTGGATCTGGAACGACTTGCGAGCTAGTTTCGCCTGCTCATCCACTGTTTCATGGTACTTGCGAACGGTTTGTGCGATCTCGTTTAAATATTGCGCACGTTCACCAGGAATGATGACGTTCTTTTTTGCAGTCATGGCCTCAGCAGCTGGTTGAATGCCCCAATCCACGCCAGACTTTTCTTCGATCACCTTCATCAAGTGATAAAAGAGTATGTTCGTGCCCGCGTCGTTAAACTGACTTGCGATCGTTCCATAAACCGGCATCTCATCTAGATCTCTATCAAACCAGTTGTGAGAGCGCTGATATTGCTTCTTCACATCACGAAGCGCATCTTCAGAACCTTTTCGCTCGAACTTATTGATTGCGATAATATCTGCGTAATCGATCATATCGATTTTCTCAAGCTGTGAAGGTGCACCAAACTCGCTCGTCATGACGTATAGCGAAGCATCGGAAATCTCAGAAATTCCAGCATCACCTTGACCGATTCCGCTTGTCTCAACAACAATCAGATCAAATCCTGCTGCTTTCGTTACAGCGATCGCATCCTTAATTGCATCGGACAACTCCGAACGAGATCCGCGGGTTGCAAGTGAACGCATATACACTCGAGGGTGATAGATCGCGTTCATACGGATTCTGTCACCTAAAAGCGCTCCGCCTGTCTTTTGTTTTGTCGGGTCAATCGAGATGATTGCAATCGTCTTGTCTTCACACTCATTTAAGAAACGGCGAACGAGCTCATCTGTCAGTGAACTTTTCCCCGCTCCCCCTGTACCTGTAATCCCTAGAACAGGTACTTGCTTTTGCAGACTTTTCAACTCATTTAACGTCTGTTCAGCCGTTGCCGCGATTTCTTCTGGTGCCTGCTTTGCGTTTTCCGCTAATGTGATAAGACGAGAAACAGAGCGGACGTCTTTTTCTTTCACTTTCTCAATCTCGTCTGTTAAAGAGGTTACCGTCGGAAAATCACATTCTTCTACCATTTTATTGATCATGCCTTGAAGTCCTAGCAATCTTCCATCTTCAGGCGAGAAGATACGTGTCACCCCATAAGCATGAAGTTCCTTGATCTCAGGTGGGATAATTACGCCCCCGCCTCCGCCAAAGACTTTAATATGCCCTGCACCACGTTCTTTTAATAGATCGATCATGTATTTAAAATATTCAACGTGTCCGCCTTGATAAGAGGAGATGGCGATGCCTTGAACGTCTTCTTGAATCGCGGCACTCACTACTTCATCTACGGAACGATTATGTCCCAGGTGGATAACCTCACATCCGTTCGACTGAATGATTCTTCGCATAATGTTAATGGAAGCATCATGACCATCAAAAAGACTGGAAGCGGTTACAAATCGAACCGGATTTTTCGGCCGGTAAATGTCGGTCTGTGTCATTTTACTCATCCTTTCTTACGCTCCTTTTATGCCATAAAGCAATTGTTGAAGCTGTAATTGGGTATATTCTTCCAATGTATACATCTTCTGCAGCGCCCAGCGTCTGAACGTCCACATCTGACCTATGATCAAAATATTGTGAGCGGCTGCCTGGATTTCTTTTTCACTTAGATCCAATTCGCCCTGCAGCACAACTTTAGATAAGAGCTGTTCAAAAATCGCTGTCATCTCCAGCTCTTTTTTCAGTACATACGGAAGCGCTTCATCAGAAAGGGATTTAGCTTCCTGATACATGACGAGCACTTCATCCTGCATATCGTCCATCACTTTAAAGTAAGCTGTGATTGCACGTTCAACACCTTTTATTCCGCTGTCCTCACCGTTAATATCCTGCTGCAGCCTCACCTTTACGCCATCATAGATGCTGTCACAAACGAGATACAAAATATCTTCTTTTGAACGAATATATTCGTACAATGTACCGATGCTGAAGCCTGACGCTTTTGCGATCTCACGGGTAGTCGTGCGGTGGAATCCATTCTCTTTAAATAGTGACACCGCCGCTTTCACCATTTCTTCCCGCCGCCTTTGAATCAATTTCTCATCTTTTACGAGCGACGGCACTTCTTTCTTACCCAATTGGCCTCCCTCATTTCTGTTTCCCGTCAGCCGGCTGCAAACGTCCTTTTAAGATTTGTTCTGCAGCTGTATAAGGGTCTGTGTTACCTGATTCTAAGTCGGCCAGCCAGGAGAACCCGTTTTTCTGTTCGTTTTTCCATACTTCCTGATAGATTTCATGCTGAACGACTTCCATCACCTCACGCTTAAGGTTTGAAAGCTTTCGTTCCTTGCCTTCACCGCTTTTATCCAAATAGTCACGGTGCGCACAAAGGGCATTCCACAACTCTTCTAAACCTTTATTTTCAGTAGAAATGGTCTGTACGACTGGCGGGCGGTACGGACTGTCGTGTTTTACTAAGTCGAGCATCGCTTCAATCTCTGCGAGCAGCTTTGGAACCCCTGGCATATCTGCTTTGTTCACAACGAACAGATCCGCTATTTCCATGATTCCCGCTTTAAACACTTGAACAACATCCCCGCTTCCCGGATTTAGAACCACCGCTACCGAATCCGCTAGCTTCATAATGTCGAGCTCAGACTGCCCCACTCCTACTGTCTCTATTAAAATCACATCAAAACCATACGCATCCATCAGCCTTACCGTTTCTTTCGTAGAACGAGAGAGTCCTCCAAGACTTCCACGCGTTCCCATGCTTCTGATAAACACACCAGGATCGGTAAAATGGTCAGCCATCCGCACGCGGTCTCCAAGGATAGAGCCTCCGCTAAAGGGACTCGTCGGATCAACAGCAACAACGGCTACGGTCATTTCTTTTTTACGCAAAAAAGAGATAAGGCGGTTAACGAGCGAGCTTTTCCCCGCACCCGGTGAACCGGTGATGCCGATCCAGTGGGCACCTTTTTGAAGCGGGTAAATGCTCTTTAACAGCTCTAGTTTGTCTTCACCGTTGTTCTCGGCAAGCGTGATCGCTTTCGCGAGGGCGCGTTCGTCTTTTTGCTGGATGCGCTGTGCTAATGGATGCATAATATCCTCCTAAAACTTTTTCGTGGTTGTTGATTTCCGCTCCAGGATGCTCGCTTTCCGCGGGGCAGGCGGTGAGCCCCTTGCCGCTTTGCGCCCTTAAGGGTCTCACCTGACCGCTAGTCCCGCAGGAGTCTCGCACCTTGCTCTCCAATCAACTGCAAAGGGTGTTACTAAAACCACTCTTAGCAACACTCTGTTATGAAATGGACAACACCATCTTGCAAATCGGCTCTTAAATTCCTCACATGCAAACTGACTTAGCAAGGGATTTCCCTAGCCACTGTGTCGCATAACCTCGAACTCTTAATCTTTCAAAAGCATCTTCGAAATAACAAGACGCTGAATCTCTTGTGTACCTTCATAGATCTGTGTAATTTTCGCGTCACGCATATAGCGCTCAACCGGATATTCTTTCGTGTAGCCGTATCCACCGAATACTTGAACCGCGTCTGTTGTGACTTCCATTGCGATATCTCCAGCGAAAAGCTTAGACATCGCGGATTCCTTACCGTATGGCAGGCCTTCTGATTCTCTCCATGCTGCTTGATAGGTTAAAAGTCTTGCCGCTTCTACTTTTGTCGCCATGTCAGCCAGTTTGAATCCGATTCCTTGGTTCACACCGATCGGCTTACCGAACTGCTTGCGTTCTTTTGCGTAGTTTACGGAAGCATCTAGTGCACCTTGCGCGATCCCAACGGCTTGAGCCGCGATTCCGTTACGTCCGCCGTCAAGTGTCATCATCGCAATTTTAAAGCCTTCTCCCTCTTTTCCAAGAAGGTTTTCAGCTGGCACTCGGCAGTCTTCGAAAATAATTTCTAATGTTGGAGACGAACGAATTCCTAGTTTCTTTTCTTTTTTCCCGAAAGAAAAGCCTGGTGTTCCTTTTTCTACGATGAATGCAGAAACTCCTCTCGTTCCTGCTTCAATATCCGTGCGCGCAAACACAACATAGATCTCAGCGTCTCCAGCATTTGTAATGAAAATTTTAGAGCCGTTGATGATGTAGTGGTCGCCGTCTTTTTTAGCGGTTGTTTTCATGTTTCCAGCGTCAGATCCAGAACCTGGTTCTGTTAAGCCGTATGCTCCGATCTTCTTGCCTTCAGCCATTGGACGAAGGAACTTTTGCTTTTGCTCTTCGTTACCGAACTTAAAGATCGGCCAGCCTGCAAGTGATGTGTGAGCCGAAAGTGTTACACCAACTGACGCACAAACGCGTGACAGCTCTTCAACTGCGATTACATAGCCCAGAAAGTCTCCGCCGATCCCGCCGTACTCTTCAGGCCAAGGAATACCGCAAAGTCCCAGCTCTCCCATTTGGTCGAAAATCGCACGGTCAAAACGTTCTTCTTCGTCACGTTCTGCTGCTGTTGGTTCTACTTCGTTTTTCGCAAAATCACGCACCATCTTGCGGATCATTTCATGTTCTTCAGATAACATAAATTGCATCTCTATCTCTCCCTTTTATCCTAGTAAATGTTTGCTTAATACCATGCGCTGAATTTCACTTGTTCCCTCATAGATCTGACACACCTTTGCGTCTCGGAACAGTCTCTCTACCGGATACTCTTTCGTATATCCGTAGCCTCCGTACACTTGCACCGCTTCGATTGCTGATTTCATCGCCGTTTCTGAAGCGAAAAGCTTTGCCATCGACGCTTCTTTTCCGCATGAAAGATTGTTTGTTTTCAGATCAGCCGCACGATAGGTTAAAAGTTTTGCCGCCTCAACTTCTGTCGCCATGTCTGCTAGTTTGAAACCTAGGCCTTGATTAGTACCGATCGGCTTGCCAAACTGCTTTCTCTCTTTAGCGTAGTTTGTGGCATATTCTAAGGCAGCCTCTGCGATTCCAAGTGACTGAGCAGCGATTCCGATCCTGCCCACATCCAGGTTGCTCATTGCAATCTTAAAGCCTTCCCCTTCTTTACCAAGCAGATTTTCAGCAGGAACGCGCGCATCTTCAAAAACGATCTCGCACGTATTTGATCCGTTCAACCCCATTTTTTTCTCTTTCTTTCCTACTGAAAAACCTGGTGTATCTTTGTCTACGATGAAGGCTGAGATTCCATAACTGCCTTTGTCAGGTTCCGTTGAAGCAAACACGATGTACACATCCGCTTCACCTGCGTTAGTAATAAATATCTTCGAGCCGTTTAAAACGTAATGATCACCTTGTTTAACAGCTCTTGTTTTTAAGCTTGCTGCATCAGAACCTGAACTCGGTTCTGTAAGTCCGAACGCCCCAAGATACTCTCCACTCGCTAACTTAGGAATGTATTTTTTCTTTTGTTCTTCATTCCCGAAATAAAGGATCGGATTTGTTCCGACACTCGTATGAACGGATAAAATCACACCGATTGTCGCACTCACCTTTGATAATTCGTTGATCGCGATGATGTAAGAGGTAAAATCCATCCCCGCTCCGCCATACTCTTCTGGAATTGGAATCCCCATCAGCCCAAGCTCTGCCATCTTCTTTATAAGATGACGCGGAAACTCTTCTGTCTCTTCCATATGTTCAATGGTAGGTGCTATCTCTTTTTGCGCAAAATCCCGTACCATCTTCTGCATCATCTTCTGTTCTTCTGTAAACACGAGGTTCATGGTCTCTCCCCATTTCCTATTTTGAATGCTGAAAAATGTTGTCTCTCTGTGAGGTGTCTCTTCCACAAAGACAAAAATGGAATTTTTGTCTTTGTGTGGGGTCAGACCCCTAAGCGTAGCTGTAGAAGCCTCTGCCTGATTTCTTACCTAACCAGCCTGCCTTCACGTACTTTCTAAGCAATGGACATGGACGGTACTTATCGTCGCCGAAGCCTTCGTGCAGTGTTTCCATAATGTAGAGGCACGTATCAAGCCCGATAAAGTCTGCTAGTGTTAGCGGTCCCATAGGATGGTTCATTCCGAGTTTCATAATTTCATCTACTGCTTCTGGTGTTGCTACTCCTTCATACACTGCGAAGATCGCTTCGTTTATCATCGGCATAAGGATGCGGTTCGAGATGAATCCTGGAAAATCGTTCACTTCAACAGGTACTTTTTGCAGCTTCTTGGATACTGACTCAATCGTTTCATACACCTCATCTGCTGTCTGAAGACCACGGATGATTTCTACAAGTTTCATAACCGGTACAGGGTTCATGAAATGCATGCCGATTACTTTTTCAGGGCGCTCTGTTGCTGCCGCGATCTCTGTGATCGGAAGGGAAGAAGTATTCGACGCTAAGACCGTATGTGCTGGCGCATATTGATCCAGCATCTTAAACAGCTGTGTTTTTACATCCATGTTTTCAATGACCGCTTCAATCACAAGGTCTGCGCTGGACGCGTTCTCTAAAGAGGTAGAAGATGTAATACGAGAAAGGATGTTTTCTTTTTCATTCTCATCCATACGTCCCTTTTCAACTGAACGATTTAAGTTTTTTTGAATGATGCCGATTCCTTTTTGTACGAATTCGTCTTTCATATCGTGCAGAACCACCGAGTATCCAGCCATCGCACTTACTTGCGCGATACCTGAACCCATTTGCCCTGCACCAATTACCATAATGTTTTGAATGCCCATGAAATGTTCCTCCTCTTTTACTTAACTTCTACTAAAATCGCGTCGCCTTGACCGCCGCCTGAACAGATCGATGCAATGCCAAGTCCGCCGCCGCGTCTTTTTAATTCGTGAATCAACGTCAGCACGATGCGCGTGCCGCTCGCCCCAATCGGGTGACCTAATGCCACTGCACCGCCGTTCACATTTACTTTTTCAAGATCTAA
This sequence comes from Fictibacillus sp. UD, assembly GCF_043558025.1. Taxonomy (NCBI): domain Bacteria; kingdom Bacillati; phylum Bacillota; class Bacilli; order Caryophanales; family Fictibacillaceae; genus Fictibacillus; species Fictibacillus sp. UD. The sequence continues at coordinate 34,368 of NZ_JARUHH010000006.1, read as the reverse complement.
TCCTGCAAGCTCTGCGCTTGTTAACGCAACTGCCGCAAATGCTTCATTAATTTCAAAAATATCAATTTCTTCTAATGATTTTCCCGTTTTCTTTAAAAGCTCCGTGATCACTAATCCTGGCGTCTTCGGGAAATCCTTCGCTTCCACTGCAATCGCCGTATGACCTAGAATCGTTGCCATCACTTCTTTGCCTTCTTTTTCAGCACGTTCTTCACTCATCACAACTACAGCTGCCGCGCCATCGTTCACGCCAGGCGCGTTACCTGCTGTAATCGTCCCGTCTTGAGAAAATACGGGTCTTAATTTAGCAAGAGATTCTACCGAAGTGTCCTTACGAGGCGACTCATCTTGAGAAACCACGATTGGATCCCCTTTTCGCTGAGGCACTTCTACCGAAACGATCTCTTCAGCAAATATTCCTTTTTCAATAGACTCTACAGCACGGCTATGACTGCGGTACGCCCACTCATCTTGGCGTTCGCGTGAGATCTCCATCTCTTTTGCAACGTCATTTCCGTAGATTCCCATGTGAACACCAGTAAACGTACATGTTAACCCGTCATGTACCATCAGATCTTTCACTGAGCTATCCCCCATACGAAGACCCCAGCGAGCTTTCGGTAAAATATATGGTGCATTGCTCATCGACTCCATACCGCCCGCAACGATGATCTCCTCATCACCTGCACGGATAATTTGGTCTGCTAGCGTGATCGCTCGAAGACCTGAAGCACATACTTTGTTAATCGTCTCTGTCTTCGTCTCCCAAGGTAATCCTGCTTTTTCTGCCGCTTGACGAGAAGGAATCTGACCTTGACCTCCTTGAAGTACGCAGCCCAAAATAACTTCATCAACTGATTCTGGAGCGACGTCTGCTCGTTGAAGTGCTTCTTTAATGGCGATTCCACCTAAATCTGATGCCGTAAAAGAGCTTAATCCACCGCCAAACTTCCCGACAGGCGTACGCGCACCACTAACGATTACTGATTTTGTCATGTGAAAGACCTCCTGTTTTGAATTGCTGAAGCTGAACATATTGTTAACGCTTACAAAAAGAATGACAGACAAGCCGAGCGAACGCTCAGTCGACCAAATCCCAAGCATGAAGCTGCCAGCTCATACGCGGGCAGCTTATTTACATGCTCAGACTACTGAAGAATCTCTTGTTTTTGAGATCCAAATATTGATTTTTCTAAGATTTCAACTACGTCTAACGTTTGTACTTGATCTTCTACTTCTTTCGCTTTCGTACCATCACTCAACATCGTTAAGCAGTATGGACATCCGCTTCCGATCATGGTTGGATTTACAGCAAGAGCCTGTTCTGTACGCGCAACGTTCACACGCGAGCCCGCTTTTTCTTCCATCCACATCATACCTCCACCCGCTCCACAGCACATACCGTTTTGACGGTTGCGGTCCATCTCGACCACTTTTACGCCAGGAATCGCTTTTAAAATATCGCGAGGCGGCTCGTATACTTCGTTATAGCGGCCTAGATAACAAGAATCGTGGTACGTGATCGTTTCATTCACTTCATGTTTAGGCTGAATTCTTCCTTCCTTGATCCATTCCGCTAAAAGTTCTGTATGATGATAGACTTCCGCTTTTAGACCAAACTCCGGATATTCATTTTTAAACGTGTTGTACGCATGCGGGTCGATCGTGATGATCTTCTTCACATCGTGCTTCTCAAACAGTTCGATGTTCGCGTTCGCCATCTCTTGGAATAAAAACTCGTTCCCAAGACGACGAGGTGTGTCACCAGAGTTTTTCTCTTTGTTTCCTAAGATTGCAAACGTGATGCCCGCTTCGTTCATGATCTTCGCAAGAGAAAGGGCAATTTTTTGTGAGCGGTTATCATAAGCACCCATCGAACTTACCCAGAAAAGGTACTCGAACTCTTCACCTGCTTTTTCCTTCTCTTTCACAGTAGGAATCACGATATCTTCTTTCAGTTCACGCCAGTTTTCGCGTTCTTTTTTCGAGATCCCCCAAGGGTTTCCTTGCTTTTCGATATTCTTAATCGCACGCTGCGCTTCAGCATCCATCTTACCTTCTGTTAAAACAAGGTAACGGCGCATGTCGATAATTTTATCTACGTGTTCGTTCATTACAGGACACTGATCTTCACAGTTTCGGCAAGTTGTACAAGCCCAGATCTCTTCTTCTGTCATAACTTCACCGATCATTTCCACATCATAAGCTAGGGCAGATGATCCGTCTGTTGTTGCCGCTGTTTCTTCAGCGCCTTTGCCTCTCGCTTCAAATGCGATCTGGTTGCCTGTTGTGTTCGAGAAAGCAAATGCTGGCATCCAAGGTGTGCGGGATGTAACAGCAGCACCTTTGACCGTCAGATGGTCACGAAGTTTAACGATCATGTCCATCGGTGAAAGCATCTTACCTGTACCCGTTGCTGGACAAACATTTGTACAGCGGCCACATTCTACACAAGCGTAGAGATCAACGAGCTGTTTTTGGTTGAAGTCTTCAATCTTATTTACGCCGAAAACTTCTTGCGTTTCATCTTCAAAGTTAATAGAAGAAAGCTTTCCTACTTTATCTTTGCGGCCAAGCCAAACGTTCAGCGGGCCTGCGATCAAGTGAGCATGCTTCGATTGAGGCACGTACACTAAGAATGTTAATAAGAACAATAAATGAATCCACCAAGAGGTAAAGAAAACGACTGCAGCACCGGTTTTACCTAGGAAACCGAGAGCCATTGCGATACCTGACGCGATCGGAGCCGTCCATTCATAAGGCAAGTCATGCCAGATGATTTCTGCTCCATTTCCTACTAGTACTGATAGCATCAAGCCGCCGATGAACAGAAGCACTAATCCTGACTTAAAGCCTCTCTTCAGACGCACAAGCTTTTCAACATATCTTCTATAAAAAGCCCATACTACTGCAACCATGATCATCGTTGTTACGATTTCTTGGAAAAACGTGAACCCTGGATATAGCGGACCGAGCGGCAGATGAGACCCAGGTGCGAGCCCTTTCCAAATAAAATCGATCGCTCCGAACTGGACAAGAATAAATCCGTAAAAAAACATAATGTGGATAATTCCGCTTTTTTTATCTTTCAACAGCTTCTTTTGACCAAAAACGTTGACTAAGACTGCTTTGATTCTTTCTTGTACCGTGTTATCGAACTCCACTTTCTTACCGAGTTTGATAAACTCATACCTTGTCTTTACCACATAAGCAAACAAAAACAATGCGTAAGCGGTTACAAAAAGAAATGCAAGCCAGTTTGCTACCATTAAGCCGTTCATCACTTTCTCTCCCTTCCACTCCTGCTATTCCCTAATTCTTTCTCTTTTAATAATTCTAAATGAAATTAATTTTCTGACATCATTATATCATAAAAAATAAATGAATGAGCATTCAGTCAACATCTCATCAAAATTTTTTTTAGTCGTTTTAAATGGCAAGGGCATACTAAATAAAAGTTTTGGCAGAAGGAGGAGATGAACGTGTGGATCGTTTTAGTGATTGCTATCGTGGGGATTTTAGCGTGGATTGATTTTTATTTAGGACATCAACAAACAGTTAAAAAGGAAGAGCCTCCCGTAACAACAAAAGGAAGCATGCAGTTTCTATCGACTGGCTCACATTTTTTCGATGAGCTGTTTCAAGATATCGATAAATCCTCTCATTCCATATACATACAGTTTTACATTTTACGTGATGATGAACTTGGCAATGATTTGTGTACAAGATTGATTTCAAAAGCAAAAGAAGGCGTAGAAGTCAGGCTGCTTCTCGATTATATAGGAAGTTATAGAGTAAAAAAGAAGACCATTCAAAATTTGAAGAATGCGGGAGTTCATTTTGAATACAGCAACAAACCACAGTTTCCTTATCTTTTATATCGCATCAACCACCGAAATCATCGGAAGATCACCATCATAGATGACAAGATCGGATATATCGGTGGATATAACATAGGTAATGAATACATTGGCAGAATCACAAGGTTTGGGGATTGGCGGGATTATCATTTAAAATTAAGAGGTCCAGCTGTACATGAACTGCAGCTTTTGTTCATTGATGATTGGAATGGATCGACGAATGATAAGATGACCAGTAAGAATGGGCTTGCAACTGATGAAGAACACGGCAAAGAGATCTTGCTTCTTCCCTCTAAAGGCGATGCAGCCTATCGTTTCTTTTATGAAAAAATAAAACGTTCCGAAAAAAACATCTTTATAGGTTCACCGTACTTTATTCCGGGTAAAAAGATGAACAAGGAACTTCTGTCTGCAATTGATCGGGGTGTAAATGTCAAGCTGCTCGTCCCTATGACTCCTGACCACCCATTTGTACAAGAAGCGTCTTATCGTTTTGTCATACCGCTTTTAGAAGCTGGAGCAGAAATCTATCAGTTCCATGAAGGATTTTATCATTCAAAAGTATTAATGTTTGATGAATCGATCTGTGATATCGGAACCGCCAACTTTGATCTGCGCAGCTTTTTTTATAACGACGAGATCAATTGTATCTTTACTGACAAAACAGAAATTCAAGCCGTCAAAAAAGTGATCGAATCGGATCTCGCTCGTTCCGAGAAGCTGACACTCGAACGGCTTCAAAAGACTAGAACAGCCAAAGTGCGTGTAAAAGAAGTGATTGGGTTTATACTTTCGCCTTTTTTATAAAGCTAAAACTTTGTTGCTCTTGAGAGTAGTTGATTTCCATTTCAGGTGCTCGCTTTCCGCGGGGCAGGCGGTGAGCCCCTTGCCGCTTTGCGCCTTTAAGGGTCTCACCTGACCGCTTGTCCCGCAGGAGTCTCGCACCTTACACTCCAATCAACAAGCATAGAAGACAAAATTTGAGAGCAACATTCTTTTAGAAAAGAGCCTTTATAAATAAACTTTCTTTAATGCTTTTGAAAGATAGTGATATCCGTTTCAGGACGTCAGCGGTACACTCTTGCACTTCTATCAAACAAAGCATAAAACACCTCTTAGCAGCAGTTTTTTCAACTCACCATAACAATAAAAACAGGGGGCCAAACATGTTAACATCTTTTGGTTTTGTATCAACGGCTCTCAACTTATATGAGGCCTCACCTGCAAAAACGATGACATATGCAACGTATCAGAAACGCGAAGAAAAAGAACGTACGGCACAATTGCTTGCCATCACAAAAAACAATTTAGAGCGGACCCTTCGTGTGCTCCATTATTGCATTGCACACGAACTTCCGTTATATCGGATGTCCTCTTCCATCGTCCCTTTAGCTACACACCCTGAAGCCGCTTGGGATTTCTTGCAGAAAACAAAAAAAGAGTGCAAAGAGATTGAGAAGCTCGTGAAGAAGTACAATATTCGAACGAGCATGCATCCGAACCAATACACCCTTTTTACGAGTCCGCGGCCGGAAGTAACAGTTAATGCGGTAAAAGACATGCAGTATCATTATGACCTACTTAAAGGAATGGGCATTGAGGACCGCAGCTATATCAATATCCATATTGGCGGCGCTTATGGAGATAAATCTTCCGCATTAGAACGTTTTTATGAAAATATTAAAATGCTTCCCGCTGATGTTAAAGCTAGGATGACACTTGAGAACGACGACAAAACCTTTACAACGAAAGAGACGCTGGAGGTATGTGAAAATGAAGGCATCCCATTCATGTTTGATTATCATCATTATAAAGCGAACCCTGATGACGATGGTGCGCTCGAGGAACTTCTTCCGCGGTTTGTTGCCACTTGGAAAAATACGGGCAGACCGCCTAAGGTTCACCTCTCATCACCGAAAGACGAAAAAGCGTACAGAAGCCACCACGATTATGTGAGCCTAGACTACGTGCTTCCGTTTTTTAAGATGATGTCTGATTTTACAGATGAGCTTGATGTGATGATTGAAGCTAAACAAAAAGACCGCGCCGTTCTTCAGCTCGTTGATGAGCTTGAAAAAGTACGCGGTTTTAAAAGGATGAGCGGCGGGACGATTCTTATGTAGAACCCGTTATAAAACGCTGAACCTCAGCATTAAAGCTTTTATAATGCTTGATCGGCAGCTGATGCAGAGCTTTGTTCAATATGACGAACTTAGCCCTTGGATGTACATTTTTTGTATAGATCCTTCTATAAGGATGCATATATTCCGCTCGGTCACCGTACAGAAACAATAATGGAAACGACCATTCTTTTAACTGATCTGTGCAATTAAACATAAAGCTTTCCCTGTAAAATCGTTCACACGTTTTCGGATCTGATTGTTTATGATACGCCAGCATCTCTTTTCGATCCTGCTGCGAATTTGAATGTGTGCCGACAAGTATCTGATTCAATAGGGCTGGTGCATTTTTTGCCAGCCTTATTCCTGTTTGAAACTGCTTTTTAAGTGCAAAAGTGGAAACTTGAGAAAAGCCCCCGCTTAATATAAGACCCTTTGTCCGATGTGGATACTTTTGTACAAAAGCCTGTGCGATCGAGCCTCCTGCAGAATAACCACAAATATACGCCTCGTCAATTAACAGATGGTCCAGAAGATTTGCCACATCATCAGCTAGATCCCATATTGTAAACGACTCTGGGTCTTTAACAGATGACCTGCCATGGCCCCGAACATCTGGAAATATGGTTTGGCAGTATTGTGATAGCTCTTTTTGATACTTGAACACGAGATGGCTCATACCCGACGGATGTAAAAATACGAGTGGAGCACCCGTCCCTAACTTTTCATAGTAGATTTGAAACTCAGAGGTCAGTCCGGCTAATGCCATGTTATCCTCACTTTAAAAACGTTCCTGCCATCCAAATGTACACTTGATAGCCTAAATAAATGCCAACGATTCCCATGATTCCGGGTAATGCGGGCGGCGCTGGAATTGGTAACTTTAACAGGGCAAAAACAAAGCCTACGAGGGCGCCTGTTATCAATGATAATAAGATCAACTTCATGTATGTACCCCCTCATTCAAACGAGTTTCCAAACCTATCTATTATTAATATGGCACGTTCTTACTACAATATCCCTATTTCATTGCAATTAAGCTTGAGTGGTGGTGGAGGCGTTCGCTCGTTCATACTGCTTTTTAATGATTCGGATCTGGCCGCGGTGATTGATCTCGTCTTCAAAAACATGAAACCACTTAAAATAGTTGTTGCCAAGCTCATTATTCCACCACGGTGTCGTTTCGTAGAGCCACGAATCTGGCAGCTTCTGAAAATTCTTCAGTGTAATTTCACGGGTCTTCTTTAAGTCTTCTAAATAAAATTCCGCTGTATTCCCATTGATGATTGTCCCCGCTTCGCCTAAATCGAGTGCGGGCTGAAGAGTTTCTGCATAACGATCGATCTCTTCATCTGGCAGGTCCTTTCCATCCATCGTTAAAAATTGATAGATCTTCTCCACCGCTACAAAATGAGCGAGCAGCATACCGATCGAATTGCCCGTTCCGTTGATTCTAAAGTCGAGTTCTTCCACAGATAAATTTTCCACTTCCCAAATCGTCGTTTCCCTCGCGTAGTTCATCATCGAGATCAAGTTAGAAAACTCCTTCGAATACCCTTCGATCTGTCCGATGACGAAAGGGCTTTTGTTGGATGTTGTCATTTTGTGTAACCTCCTGAGCAATAATGTGCTTTATTAGAATTCAAGAAAATCTGGAAAATTCCTCTTGGCTTTAAAGGTTTCTGATGGATGTAGTGAGCTTGCAGACTTTTGACATGGAAGTTGGAGTAGTAGTCGAAGCGATCCTAACCTCTAGATTTGTCTTCTCTTCTCAGACTCTTTCTATCATCATCGTTAGCATGTTGATTGGAGCGCAAGGTGCGAGACTCCTACGGGACGAGCGGTCAGGTGGAGACTCCTAAAGGCGCAAAGCGGCAGGAGGCTCACCGTACGCCCCGTGGAAAGCGAGCAACCTGGAGCGGAAATCAACTACTTTCAAGAACAACAATGTATGTACGAAAACAGATAAAAAAACCTGTCCGCAGACAGGTTTTCCCATTGTATCTCTCTATTACATACGCTCTGGCGCTTCTACGCCCACGATGTTCAGTGCATTCTCAATCGTCACTTGAGTTGCTTTCATCAAAGCAAAACGCGCTTGTGATTTTACTTTATTTTCAGCATCCAGTACACGCTCAGCGTTATAGAAGCTATGAAGAGCAGATGCTAGCTCAAATACATAGTTCGTCACGCGGTGTGTGAGAAGTTTTTCAGCCGCTTCATTAATAACGGCTGGGAATTCCCCGATCTTTTTCAACAGTTCAAACTCTTTTTCAGAATCGATCTGCTTTAAATCCAAGTCCCCGTCATAAGAAAGCCCCATCTCTTCTCCTTGACGAAGCATGCTGCATACGCGTGCGTGTGCGTATTGTACATAGTATACAGGATTTTCGTTTGATTTGGAAACGGCTAAGTCCATATCAAAATCAAGGTGAGTATCATTCGAACGCATTGCAAAGAAATAACGAGTTGCGTCGATGCCCACTTCTTCCATCAGTTCACGAAGCGTAACAGCTTTACCTGTACGCTTACTCATACGAACTTTTTCTCCGTTTTGGAAAAGAGAAACAAGCTGAATAATCATGACATCAAGCTGTTCTTTATCATAACCGAGCGCTTGAATCGCTGCTTTCATTCGAGGAATATAACCGTGGTGGTCCGCTCCCCAAATATTGATCAGCTTTTCAAAGCCACGCTCAAACTTGTCGTTATGATATGCGATATCTGGCGTTAAGTACGTGTAAGATCCGTCATTTTTGATGAGTACACGGTTCTTGTCATCATCGTAGTCTGTTGTACGGAACCATGTTGCTCCTTCTTCTTCGTAAACAACACCTTTAGCTTTTAACTTTTCTAGAGCTGCATCAATTTTCCCGTTTTGATAAAGAGAAGTTTCAGAGAACCACACATCAAAATCTACACGGAATTCAGCAAGATCTGCTTTTAATTTTTCAAGCTCTCGTGTAAGACCGTATTCACGGAAAAAGCTTACGCGTTCTGTTTCATCTTTATCCAGCCAAGAATCGCCGTACTCTTCAGCTAAATCTTTACCAAACTCAATGATATCAGCTCCGTGATAACCATCTTCAGGCATCTCTTTATCTTTGCCTAGCGCTTGGAAATAACGAGCTTCGATCGACGTAGCTAAGTTGTTGATCTGGTTTCCGGCATCATTGATATAGAACTCACGGGAAACGTTATATCCTGCATAATCCAGGATATTACAGATCGTGTCACCAACAGCCGCACCACGGGCATGTCCTAAGTGAAGTGTTCCTGTCGGGTTCGCTGAAACGAACTCGACTTGAACTTTTTTACCCCCGCCATGCTCAGTACGTCCATAATCCTTGCCCGCTTTTAAAACAGTCGGTACTAGCTCTGTTAAGTAAGAGTTGTCCATATAAAAGTTGATAAATCCAGGGCCTGCGATTTCAACCTTTGCGATAGACGCTTTACTTTTATCAAAGTTCGCCACTAATTCGTCAGCGATCATACGAGGTGCTTTTTTTGCGATACGCGCTAGCTGCATCGCCATGTTCGTCGCAAAATCACCATTTGCTTTATCTTTAGGTACCTCAAGAACGATTGATGGCAGTTCTTCTTTTTTAGCTAGCCCTGCTTTTACGACCGCTTCTTCAATCTCTTCTTTTAACAGATGCTTGACCTGGTCAAGGATATTCATGCTTTTGCCTCCTGAAAATTAATCTTGATTCGATGTGTTCCTGTATGTTCACCCTGCAGAACCAGCTCGTACGCGAGCTTCAGATCACCCGTCTGATTTTGCTGATTCCATCGGAAATTCATTTCATGTGTGGTCGTTTCCATCCAAAGCTGGCCATAGGGGCTGTCGTACATGCCTTTTGTAGTCTGGCCGATTAAATATTTCTGTTTCATAGATACACTGCCTGAGCGGATAATCAGAATTCCAGCGTGCGTAATCTTAATCACATTATTGACAGAACCTGCACCTTCTATCTCTTCCTTGTATTGAAGATATGTGACGTCCCCTCTTTTATAAAGCTTACCTTCAGTCTCGGTGTAATGCTTTTCTTTTTCACCGCTAAAATGGACTTCTGAACTTATCGTAAGCGCAACAGACAATTCCGTATCTTGATCCATGCGAACAACACTTCCTTTTTTGGTGTACCTCTTTAACTTACCTATTATAAAAGATTTCAATGCCTCGCTTCAACCTTATGGGTGTCTTTTTGAAAAAACGTTTGTTTAATAGGTAAAATTAGCCTAAAAATACGTTTCTGTGAGTGGATGATTTGGAAAGAGGCACGATAATGACGTATCATACATTCGAGAAGATGATTTATAGATGAGGAGGATTATGATGAAAAACGAAAAAATCTTACTGGTGAACCGTCCAAAAGGAACTCCGCAAAAAAGCGACTTCCGTTATGAGGAGGCTGCCATTCCTGCGTTAGAAAATGATCAGGTGCTTCTGAAGACGATCTACCTTTCCGTGGATCCTTACATGAGGGGGCGCATGAGTGACCGTAAGTCTTACGTACCTCCTTTTGCGTTAAATGAACCGATCTCTGGAGGCGTTGTCGGACAAGTTGTAGAATCTCGTTCTGGGGAATTAGCTGAAGGTGATTTTGTAATTGGAAACCTAGGCTGGCAAAAATACAATGTCGCGAGCGATGCTGAAGTACGAAAGCTTGATCCTTCTATTGCGCCACTAACTGCAAACCTTGGTGTTCTTGGAATGACAGGTTTAACCGCATATTTCGGATTGCTTGATATCGGAAATCCGCAAGAAGGTGAAACTGTTGTTGTAAGTGGTGCCGCTGGTGCCGTTGGAACAATCGTTGGCCAGATCGCCAAGATTAAAGGTGCGCGTGTAGTCGGAATCGCTGGTTCAGACGAAAAAATTTCTTATTTGAAAGATGAATTAGGCTTTGACGCAGCAATCAATTATAAGACCGAGAACGTATATAAAGCGTTAAAAGCTGCATGCCCTGATGGCGTTGATGTATATTTTGATAACGTCGGCGGCGAGATCTCTGACAGCGTCCTGGCTTTGATCAACAAAGGTGCACGCATCCCAGTCTGCGGACAGATTGCCCTTTATAATCTCGAAAAAGCCGATGTTGGCCCACGCATGCAAAGTCAGCTTCTGATCAACAGCGCATTAATGAAAGGCTTTATCGTGAGCGACTATGCAGCTCATTTTGAGGAAGGCGCGATCGAACTTGCGAAATGGCTAAAAGAAGGCAAACTTTCTTACAGTGAAAACATCGTGGACGGCTTCGAAAACACGATTGATGCGTTCTTAGGACTGTTTTCTGGTGAAAACACAGGAAAACAGCTCGTAAAAGTGGCTGATCCAGAAAATCTATAATTAATCGTTATGTTGAAGGCTGTTGCCAACCTGAAAAAGGGCTTGGCAACAGTCTTTTTATGAGGGCGCAGATAGTGAATCCTAAAATTTTGGGGGTGAATCCACAAAAAACAGCTCCCAATCCACAAATATCGGGCCTAAATCCAGAAGTTTGTAGAGTTTATCCCCGAGTCGACACTCTCCGACAATTTTCACCCTATCTCTTCTATTCCTGCTCTTACTCCCGCACACTCACGCCCTTATACAGGCAATATCAGACTCACCGTCGTTCCTCTGCCTTCCTCACTGTAAAACTTAAGCTCGCCTTTATGCTCTTTCATAATTTTTGAACTTACCATCAATCCTAGGCCTGTTCCTTTTTCTTTCGTGGTGTAAAAGGGTTCGCCGAGTCTTGCCAGGCGGTCTGACGAAATGCCGCATCCTTGGTCTTTTACAATCAAATGAACGAGATCGTCTTCTCTTTTTCCTTCAATAGAAATGGTTCCGCCGATGCTCATAGCGTCCATCGCATTTTTAATCACATTGATCAACACTTGCTTCAGCTCATTTTCCTCAGCTGTAATAAGCGGAAGACTCTCACACAACACACTTTCAATCTCTATATTCTGTTTAAGTGCTTCAGGTTGAAGAAGTGTTTCTACGAACTCCACGAGCTCTGGCAGTGATGTTTTTTTGTAAGTCTTCGCTTGAGGTTTAGCCAGCAATAACAGCTGCCCCATGATTTGATCGATACGGTTCAATTCTTTAAACATGATGTTGTAGTAGTTCGCAGTCTCGATTTGTTCACACTCTTGAAGAAGCTGAACGAATCCTTTTAAAGAAGTTAACGGATTTCTGATTTCATGCGCTACTGATGCAGCAAGCTGTCCAACAATCGATAGTTTGTCGGATTGGCGAAGCATGTCTTCAGATTTTTTACGTTCCGAAATATCACGGGTAACGCCAATGATTTCAACCACTTTACCTGAATCATCCGCGATGCTCTTACAAGACGTTTCAAGCCAGACGTAATGTCCGTCTTTATGCTGCAGCCTGAATTGGACAGTTGCCGTGCATGGCCCTTCCATCAATTGCTCGTGACCTTTCCATGCCGCTTCCTCATCATCGGGATGAAGCAGCCAATAGCCGGTATTTCCGATCAGCTCTTCCTGCTTTCTCCCAAGCAGAATCTCACAGGCAGGAGACACGTATGTATATGTTCCGTCCATCGTGTGGGTCGTAATCATGTCCATCGCGTTTTCAGCAAGCAGTCTGTATCTTGCTTCACTCTCTTCTAAAAGCATTCGGGACTCAATCTTTTCCGTTACCTCTCGACCGAAGACAAGCAAGTTTTTACGCGAACCATCTGGATGAAAAACAGGAATTTTGTATACGTCAAAAAAACGTGTGCTGCCATCACGTGCAGGCACATATTCTTCACATCGCACGATTTCTTTTGCCTGCCACACTTGTTCATCTGTCTCGATGCAGTATTGGAATACATCACGAAAAAATGGAGCGATCTCTGCCAGATCAGCATCATTTTTTCCGGTAAAATCAAAGCCAGTCAGTTCAAATAATTCACCTACAAATTCGTTCGCAAACACAAAACGTCCGTCCCCATCTTTTATGCCAATAAAATCCGGAACGATGTTCATTAAGGTCTTCATAAGAGGCTCTTGGCACGAATGAACGACAGCGGGCTGTTCATTCAAGATATAATATCGAAAAAAATCGCCATGAAGCGGCAATAGACCTTCGTTAATTTTAACCGCTATAAAACCGTTAGCAGCAAGAATTGTTCCATCTTCACCATTGAAATGACGTAAAAGAACCTCATCAACAGATTTTCCTGATTCAAAGTCTGTTTGTTCTGTGAGATTCAAATAGTGCTGATTCACAGCCGATATCTCACCATTTGCCGCTACAAGTATTACCGATTCAGAAAGCTGATCGATGAAATTTTGCATATGCTTCATCTCGTTTGAAATCGCTGTCATTATATTCGTCCCTCCTTTATCCACCTAATTCTCTATTGTAACTATAGCAAAAAAGACTTAACGATATAACAAATTTCGACAATTTTGACCCAAATCTGTTTAAGACAGTTCCAAACTACTATTTTTCTTTAAGTTTCCATTGCTTTACACTTAAGAATTTACTATATTTGATAAATGTAAGAGGTCAGACCTCTAAAAGAAATTTATAAAAAGTAATGAGGGAATAAAATGGGTGCTATAGGATTACTGTTTTCGGGTGGAGCTTTATTCTTAAACAGCTTGATGCTGCTCGGAAAAGCAGAGGAAAAAAGTGTCGCGTTTTTTAATATATTAGTCGGCTTATTGCAAGTGATCACTCCGATCTATCTGATCATTACATCTGATGGATCGAACTGGTCGATGTTTAATAACGGTGCCGTCTTCTTGTTTGGATTCACCTACCTCTATTTAGGGGTGACCATTTTAAAAGGCTTTGATGCGAGCGGCCTTGGATGGTACTCGTTATGGGTTGCGATGATGGCAATCGTTTACGCACTCGTTTTTTATGTTCAGGAAAACGACGTCGTTAACGCACTGACTTGGGTATTGTGGGCGTTTCTATGGTTTTTGTTCTTTTTGTCGTCCGCACTTAAGAAGCCTTACGAAGCGTACATCGGAAGAGTCGCTTTCGTTCAATCATGGGTGACGTTAACACTACCTTCCCTGTTCATGCTGCTCGACATGTGGCAGATCGCAAAGCTTCAAGAAATCTGGACATATGTATGTGTCGGATCATTGGTTTATTTTGCAATTGAAGCTGTATTGTTCGCAAAATCCGTAAAAAAAGAAAAGTTAGTAGAAAAATTAGCTTAGTTGATGGCCGGTCTCGATAGTGCGAGGCCGGTTTTCTTATTGGGCTTTAATGAAGCGGTGAACCCCAATTAAGTCGTTTTCATGTTGAATTGGGTCTAATTGAAGGTTAATTAAGTCTTAATAGAAAAAATTAAGTCTAAATCAGCAAATAAAGGCCATTCGACACCGCTCGGCACACTCACATCCACTCTCCCGGCCAATTAAAAAGCCCCTGTTCATCAGCAAATCGCTGACATACAGGGGCTTTTCTTCAATTATTTTACCCAGCCAAGTAAAATTTCACGTAGGAACTTGCTTGCTGCGATTGGCGTTTGTTCTGAGTGATCATAGATTGGCGCTACTTCTACTAAATCTGCACCAATCACGTTGATGTCAGCTTTTGCGATCAACTGAATCGCTTCAAGAAGCTCTTTGGAAGTGATTCCGCCCGCTTCTGCAGTTCCTGTTCCAGGAGCTGCAGATGGATCAAGCACATCGATATCGATCGTAACGTAAACGTTGCGTCCCTTTAATGTTGGAAGAACTTCTTTTAGAGGTTCAGCCACATCGAACTTGTACATGTGCATGCCGCTTGTTTTTGCGAATTCGAACTCTTCACGCATACCAGAACGGATACCGAAAGAATAAACGTTTTCAGCTCCGATCAAATCACACACTTTACGGATCGGTGTTGAGTGGGAAAGAACTTCACCTTCATATTGCTCGCGAAGGTCAGCGTGAGCATCAATGTGAATTACCACATAGTCATCATATTTTTGTTTTAATGCTTTAAATACAGGCCAAGTTACAAGATGCTCTCCACCCATTCCAAGCGGGAACTTGTTGTCAGCGAGTAGCGTTGAAACATACTCTTCAATCATATCTAGTGAACGCTGCGGATTACCAAAAGGCAATGGAATATCTCCAGCATCAAAATAGTTCACTTCTTCAAGATGCTTGTCCATGTATGGGCTGTACTCTTCAAGGCCAAGTGACGCCTCACGAATACGAGCAGGGCCGAAACGGCTTCCTGGTCGGAATGAAACCGTCCAATCCATCGGCATTCCGTAAAGAACAGCATCAGCAGTCTTATAATCAGGCTTGCTTAAAATAAATACATTTCCAGAATAAGCTTCATCAAAACGCATAAGTTTTACACTCCTTATGTAAAATACGGGACCGTCCCGAAAGCAAGATCACACTCACTTTTGACGGCCCCTATTTTTAATATTTATTTTTTAATCAAGTCACTAACAAACTTCGGCAGCGCGAACGCAGCTGTGTGAAGCTGTGGTGTCCAATATTTCGTTTCGATATCGTGGAAACGATCAGCAGGAACTTCTAATGGATCGTGTTTCTTAGATCCAATCGTGAACGTCCAAAGTCCGCTTGGGTAAGTTGGGATGTTCGCTGTGTAAAGACGAGTGATCGGGAAGATCTCGCTAACGTCACTGAACACTTGAGAGATCAACTCAGGCGTGAACCAAGGGTTGTCTGTTTGTGCAACAAAGATACCGTCTTCTTTAAGTGCTTTTGAGATTCCTTCATAGAAACCTTTTTCAAAAAGCTTAGCAGCTGGTCCAACTGGCTCAGTGGAATCAACCATGATTACATCGTACTGATTCTCGCTTGTCGCGATGTGCATGAATCCGTCATCTACTTTTACTTCAACACGCGGGTCCTCTAAGTCACCAGCGATTTCAGGCAAATATTGTTTAGAGTACTCAATTACTTTTCCGTCGATCTCAACAAGTACTGCCTTTTCAACAGATGGGTGCTTCAGCACTTCACGGATTACTCCGCCGTCTCCTCCACCTACAACTAGAACGTGCTTCGGGTTAGGGTGCGTGAAAAGAGGTACGTGCGCTACCATCTCGTGGTAAACGAACTCGTCTTTTTGCGTTGTCATTACCATGCCATCAAGGATTAGCATGTTTCCGAATTCTTCTGTTTCTACCATATCCAGCTTTTGAAATTCTGTTTGCTCAGATACGTACGTTTTGTTAATTTTCATTGTAATTCCGAAATTTTCCGTTTGTTTTTCAGTAAACCAAATACTCATGTTGGTCTCACTCCTACTATATATTTTGAAATGCCAGGCATCGTTGTTTCAACTTTTTACAAACAAAATGATTATAGCATTCCAGGACCTAAGATTCCAATTCAATTTTTGTAAGAATGTGCGCCAAATCTAAATAGCCGCTTCTTTTCCATACCACATTACTGTTTCCCTAATCTTTCATTATTAAAATAGGACAAATACCCCGTTTCTTTTGGCAGACTATTCTGATTAATTAAGTGGTATAATGAAGATAGCGTTCAGAATGACAGACGGTCGGCGCATTCCCTTTTTTAAACTGAAGCTGGACATCTAGCTGATTTTGCAGCTTACAGTTAAGGGGGGTGATGCCTCTGACGATCTTTGAGGCGTTGATGTTTGCGGTCGCATTTAGCTCGCTTATCGTTACTGTCCTTACGTCTAAAAATAAATAGGCCTCTGTCACACGTGTAAAAGCACCCGGGTTTTCGTTCCAGAAAAACCGGCCTCGCTTTACCGGCTCGTGTGTCCCTTCTGGCGCCCAACTCGTCCGTGTCTAGCACGGACGAGTTCTTTTTAGTGAAGTTTCTAAAAAAACGGATATTAAGGAACAAAACTTGTTTAAAGTAATCCTTTTATTTGAATCTTTATTTTACAAACGACAAATAGAGCACATACGAACGAATATAGGGCAGCCCTTGCTCTTATAAGTGATCTGACTTAATACCAGTAGGGGTATTAACGACTTTGATTCAGGAAATTGAGGTCATAATCCTAGAAATTATTGAATTAATCCAGCGAGTTTTTGCTATAATCCGGCGAGTTTTGATCATTTATCGGCGAGTTGACAAAATTCGACTCTAAACACCCAGCATTATACCCCTCTTACCAACATGCCTGGAACTCAAGAATTTTAAAAAGCCATGAACACCCAACCGTTGTTCATGGCTAACTTGACTTTTAATTTCCTATAGAACTATTCCTTACAATTGAGGCTATAATGATATCCCAATCCTCTGTGTGCAGCTCATGACCGGTTCCTTCGAGGGGAACGAGTTCAGCCTGCGGAATCGCTCTTGCAAGCGCTTGACCGTGTTCGAACGGAAGTGCCCGATCTTCAGTTCCGTGAAGGATAATCGTAGGAACTCCAATTTCACTCATACGATCCAAATACTCTTCACCGCCACCTAGAAAAATATAATTAAAGCGGCTTTGAATCTGTTTGGCACGTGTGTATTCTCTTTCTGCCAATGTGTACATTCTTTCCTTTTCAAAGGGTTTTGATCCTGAAAGAACTGCCCATCCCTCTGCTAAATAAGCCATGGACGACTCTCGGTCTGACCAATCAATCGAAGCACTTTTTCCATGGAAATCTAAAATCTTCTGATCCATCTGAGGCAGCTCAGCTTGCTCTGACCCGAAGACACTGGATGCATGGATGGTGAGACTTAGTACACGTTCAGGATGCTTGATCGCCATAATCTGCCCGATCATTCCACCCAGAGACATTCCCATGATATTCACTTTCTCTATGGAATAGGCATCTAAAATTCCAAACGCATCATCAACCAGGTCCGTAATCGTATAGTTTGAAGTTCCAGGTTCATAGACGACGGATTGACCGAGATCGCGATGATCATAGCGAATCACATATCTGCCCGCTGCTGCTAAACGCTCACAAAATTCTTCATCCCACCAATCGAGCGAAGACATCGCCCCCATGATGAGCAGAACAGCAGGATCACTAGGGTTACCGAAGCTTTCTGTATTTATATCCACCTGATTCGTTTGTAAAAGTTGTTGTTTCATCATTGTATCCTCCGTGAATTTATTTTTTCGCCTTGTGTAGAGCGCAGAGCAATAAGTACTCAACGGAGTCATCTTGGCCTGCACTTGTCATTAACGAAATTTGATCCATTTAATGATCATGACGTGTTGGCCTCCTTCTTTTATTTAATTAGAGGTATTAAAACCCTATTTATTTTAACATAATTTTCCGAACTTTTTTTGTTGAAAAGTAAAAAAGCAAACCGCGTTACCCACTCTCGGCTGCTTTTCCCATTTTTATATACAATTAACAGTACTAGTGGAGGTGGATAAGTAAATCTTCTAAAAATAGTCACTGAGGTATACCTAAAACAATGGAAGCCCTACCTCTCTTCCATCCTTACGGCTCCTTGTCCGTGCCAGTGTGAATCAGTATTACTCCGATCAAGTGATTATTGAAAAGAATTTATTTGAAAAACTTCATAAGGTTATAGAGGAAAGTAAAATCAAAATTAAGGATTAGATGGTTGTAGAAATTAAAGAGGTTAAACTAAGTAAGTTTAAGAAGTGTGTTGTCTCTGAAACGACTATGAATGAGATCCTTTTCAAGCCCTCATATCATGCCATTAAACCTTAACAGAAACTTTTAATCTGGGTTTCAGTGATTCCTTTGATTACTTCAAGTTCACTGAGTAAAAATCCATATGCACTTTCCAACATCTTTTTTTCGCTTGCATTCAGTGTTTTTTCTTTCTTCATACGCATCAAATCACGTACAACTTCGGCACCATCACGTATTTCACCCGTTTTTAGCTTGTCTGAATTTACTTTGTATCTTTCTTTCCACGTTAGTAAAGTTTCAGATTCTCCATTGTGAAAATCGTGCATAATCTGCTTTAATGCTAATAGTTCCGTAACAGGGCGTATCTTAGAATTCATAATCTTACACGCTGGAATCATAACTTGCATGTTGCTGACTGACATTTTTATAACATAATACTGTTGTTTTTCGTCGGGGAATTCTTTTTCTTCTATGGCTTCAATTACGCCTACTCCATGCATTGGGTACACAATGTTATCGCCAATTTGAAACAAATACTCCACCTCCAGATTTGCTAACCTTCTAAGAGTACCATACCCCTATAATTTAATCAAATATTTTATAATATCATGATTTTAATTTTTGTGTCAATCATTTTTACGACAAAAAAGCACCTCAAATTTGAGGCGCCTTTCTACTTACAATCGTCCTAAGAGCTCTTTCGTTCGTTCTTTAGCATTTGCCATCACTTTTTCTTCGTCAATCGTCTTCAACTCACGACCGCGCATTACCATCTTCCCATCGATGATCACCGTATCTACGTCTTGACCTGTTGCGGAATAGACGAGCAAGTTTGCCGGTTCATGACTCGGAGTCAGATGAAGCTTGTTCATGTCCATCAATAGGATATCCGCCTTCTTTCCTACTGTTAACGATCCGACTTCATTTCCGATTCCGAGGATGTCAGCACCGTTCTGTGTCGCCATCGTCAACACATCATGCGCACTCAGTACAGCCGCCTCTTCGTACTTCAATTTTTGGAACCAGCTTGCCGCTTTCATCTCCAAAAACAGATCGAGTGAACTGGCACTCGCAGGTCCATCCGTTCCTAGCCCCACTTTCACACCGAAATCCATCAGTCGTTTAACATCACTGATTCCACACCCAAGCTTCGCGTTGCTCACCGGGTTATGAATGATGCCGCCTTGCACAGTCGTCAGTGTTTCATAATCTGCATCGTTAAAATGAACACCATGGGCGAGCAGCACGTGACGATCAAATACACCAGCTTGCCTTAAATATTCAACAGGGCTCACCCCATACTTCTCCTGGATCATCTTTTCTTCATCTTTCGTCTCTGCCAAATGAATGTGCAGTGGAACGTCTTTTTCTTTAGAAAGATTTACAGCCGACCGTAAAAAATCAGGCGGGCACATATAAGGCGAGTGCGGTGCGATCATCGTTGTAATCCGGCCGTTTCCTTTTCCGTGCCAGCGAGCTACAACTTCCCCAGCTTCCTTCAATCGTCCTTCATAATCCAAATCCATCGCGATAAGTCCACGCGCTATAACTGATCGAATCCCAGATTCCACAGCCGCTTCCCCGATCGTGTCGATGCCTATGTACATATCTGCATAAGAAGTAGTTCCACTTTTAATCATTTCCGCCATCGAAAGCAAAGCTCCCCAATAACGATCTTCATCATTCATCTTCATCTCAAGCGGCAGCATCTTTTTATTCAGCCATGTCATTAAGGTTACATCATCACTATAGCAGCGCAATAAGGACATCGGAGTGTGCTGGTGCCCATTTACAAGTCCAGGCAGAGCAAGCATTCCTTTTCCGTCCAGCTTCTCAACTGTTTCATCCCATTCAACGTTTCCTATTGAATCAATTTTATTGTCTTTTATAAGGATGTCGCCATTGTTTACAACCCATCTTCCATCATCACTTACCGTCATATATTGAATGTTTTGTATAAGCATATTCCGAACCTCCTCTGTCTCACTAGCATTATAGCATTTCATTCCCTTTCCTACGTTTAAGGAGCGTCTTTTTTCACCATACTAGATAAGAAAATGAGAGTCTTTAAGGAGGGCGGATTATGAAGTTTTGGCAGGTTTATAAAGAAGCTACGAAACAGCAAAAAATACGCTGGATCAAAAAATGGGGAATCATTGCCTCAGGAAGCTTTGCGCTTTCATTCATTGGGCTGTTACTTCTCGCTAAACTCATGGGCCCGCCTGCATTGCTTGTTCCGCAAACAACCATCATGTACGCCGCTGACGGGTCGAAGATGGGCGAGATCAATAACGGAGGGCAGAACCGATATTGGGTTCCGCTCAAAAAAATAGATAAGAATCTGATTTCTGCCACAATCTCAATTGAAGATAAAAGTTTTTATAAACATAACGGATTTGATTTGAAGAGGATTGCAGGAGCACTACTCGCTGACATTAAAGCTGGTGCGAAAGTGCAAGGAGCAAGTACGATTACCCAGCAGTATGCCCGAAACCTTTTTCTTACACATGAAAAAACGTGGCGAAGAAAGTTTCAAGAAGCGTTTTACACACTGCGCCTTGAAATGAGTTATTCAAAGGATGAGATTTTAGAAGGTTATTTGAACACGATCTATTATGGTCACGGTTCATATGGCATCCAGTCTGCTTCACGCTATTATTATGGAAAAAATGCAGAGGAACTTTCTCTAAGTGAAGCAAGTATGCTCGCAGGGATCCCAAAAGGCCCAAGTTACTATTCACCGATTCTACACGAAGAAAACGCTAAGAAAAGGCAAGGAATTATACTAAGCTCAATGGCTGAGGATGGTTCGATCAAAAAAGCGGACGTCCAAAAAGCAGCTTCAGATAAGTTATCTTATGTTCGTGAAGAAGAGGAAGAGATCGCAACGGTCGCTCCTTACTTTCAGGATGCTGTTATGCGTGCATTAAAAAAAGAACTGAACGTAAACACAAACTCTATACAGTTCGGCGGGCTTCGCATCTACACAACACTCGATCCACACATGCAGGAAGTCGCTGAACATACGATTGAAAACCGGATTATCGATAACAGCTCCATTCAGACCGCATTAGTCGCAATGGATCCTCGCAGCGGCGATGTAAAAGCGCTCGTTGGCGGCCGGGACTTTGAGGAAAGTTCCTTCAACCGTGCGCTCCAAGCGAAACGAGCACCAGGCTCGACTTTCAAACCGTTTTTGTATTACACCGCACTCGAGCACGGATATACAGCATCGACTCCGATTAAATCAGAACCGACCACATTCGCGATGGGAGACGCCATAAGCAGCTATAAGCCGAAGAACTTTAAAAACCGCTACGCGAACGATTTTATAACGATGGCACAAGCGCTCGCTCTTTCTGATAACATATATGCTGTAAAAACGAACCTTTATTTAGGACCAAACAAACTCGTGAAAACAGCAAAGAAGTTTGGCATCAAGAGTGAACTTGCCGGCATTCCATCACTTGCTCTTGGATCAAAGGCAGTAGGCGTTTTAGAACTGACGAAAGCATACGGAGTTTTTGCGAATGGCGGCAAAAAGGTAGAACCTGTTTTTATTACCAAGATTACGGACTCTAAAGGCGAAGTGCTTTATGAGCACAAGTACGAAAGCGAGCAGGCCATCGATGAAAACAAAGCGTTTGTGATGACCGATCTCTTGGCAGGAACGTTTGATGAAAAGCTGAATGACTATACGAGCGTAACAGGATCAAGCATCAACCATTATCTGACGCGTCCGATGGCAGGAAAGTCGGGCTCCACTCCGAACGACAGCTGGATGGTCGGGTATGCTCCACAACTCGTTACTGGTGTGTGGGTCGGCTACGATAACAACGAAGAGCTGCACGATGTGAACGATACGGGCTATTCGAAGCGAATCTGGGCGTATTTTATGGAAGGTGCTTTAAAAAATAAACAGATCCTATCATTTGAGCAGCCAGAAGGTGTAACAGCGGTAACGATCAATCCGCAAAACGGCAAGCTCGCAACCGAAAGCTGCCCGGTCACGCGCATCTCGTATTATGAAAAAGGAACAGAACCTGTTGAGTATTGTGATGAACACGGTGTATCAAATGAAATAAAAGAGAAATTGGAGAAGAAGCAGGAGAAAAAGGGATTTTTTAAGCGGATTTTTTCTTGGTGAACCTGTAATCCCTGTCTA
Organism: Fictibacillus sp. UD; assembly: GCF_043558025.1. Classification (NCBI taxonomy): domain Bacteria; kingdom Bacillati; phylum Bacillota; class Bacilli; order Caryophanales; family Fictibacillaceae; genus Fictibacillus; species Fictibacillus sp. UD. The sequence goes on along the minus strand of NZ_JARUHH010000006.1, from coordinate 11,693 downwards.
TTGGTGAGCCGGACAGGGATTTTTTAATCATAAAACAATATTTCCTGAAGTTTCGATGATAATCCCGCGAGTTTTGATGATATTCCCGCAAGTTCTGATGATATTCCCGCGAATTTCGGATATAATCCCGCGAGTCCTAATTACATAAACTACGGGGGGTCGAGACCATTCGACTAGTCCTATCTTTTACCAAATCCTGCACAAAATAAAATGCCCGGAGCTCTACTACAGGAGCCCCGGGCACTTTATTGTCCTAGAAACATTGTGTGTACAATGCTATCTACATTCTAATGGAAGTGCTTTCTTGTCACAAGTTATTTGAAAAATGTTCAAAAAAGGTTCATAACTTTGCCATATTTATTCCACTAATGACTTGATTTCGTCACTAGAACGGCTAAACATCCCTTCATCATGCTCTTTAAGGAAGTTTCCGAGCACTCGGCGAGCACTTACGTCCATATCCTCGACGATCACTTTTCCCTTCATGGACTTATCCATTCGGTTCACGTGTTCTGGCAGACTTTTATATCCACGTCGCGCTTCAGTGTCTACTTGCATCTCACAAGCCGTTAGACCGAAATAATATGGACCTTCAGCACCGCGGTTGATCGTTACCCAAACGAGCCAATACAGTCTCGGGTTTGGTGTATCTACACGATTAGGAGTGAATTTTATGCGCTTTTCCACGTCACTTCTAGCATGCATTGCACCCATATCGATATAAGCGATCGAATCTTCAACATCAACGATAACAGGCGTTACGTGATCGAGTGTTAAACTTCCTACACCATATCCGCCATGTCCATCGGTTGAATCACCGCTAATGATGGTAAAGCCCATCCCTTTTTTCTTTTTATCGCCGTCATTGGAATTGAAAAAATCTTTCATGCTTCCAGCTCCTCTACCATTCATTGTTACCACGTATTGTATCACAAAACATAAAAAATTCTCAGATGGAAACCTAAAGATAAATGTTGAATAATCCGTTAAAAACGAATATTATATATCATGTACTTATAAATTGTTCGTATTTTGGAGGTTCAAACACATGCTTTCATCCTTTTTTAAATTAAAAGAACTTGGTACATCCATTAAAACAGAAATTTTAGCGGGTATTACTACCTTCTTAACGATGGTCTACATCGTTGTGGTTAACCCGATTATTTTACATTCCGCAGGTGTTCCTTTTGACACGGTATTTATGGCAACAATCATCGCCACGGTTGTCGGAACATTATGGATGGCACTTCTCGCCAACTATCCGATCGCTATCGCTCCGGGTATGGGGCTTAATGCGTATTTTGCGTTTTCGGTCGTTGGGAATAACCCTAACATTGACTACCGTATCGCGTTCGGTGCTGTTTTCGTTGCAGGTATCCTTTTTGTAATTTTATCGTTAACACCATTTCGAGAAAAATTAATCGAATCGATTCCTGCAAACTTAAAGCACGGAATTACAGCTGGTATCGGACTATTTATCGCTTTTATCGGAATGCGACTTACTGGAATTATCGTCGCTCATCCGGAAAATTTAGTAGGGCTCGGTGATCTGCACTCGCCAACTGTACTCTTAGCACTTGCTGGACTTGCTATCACACTCATTTTAATGGCTCTAAACGTAAACGGCGCATTGTTCTTCGGAATGATTGCAACAGGTGCTATTGCTTATTACACAGAACAACTTAAATTCGAAGACAAAATTATGTCTGTTCCCAACCTGCCATCTGAACTATTTATCTTTGGTGATCCGATCACCGCGTTTTCTGATGTGTTTCAATATGGATTATATGCTGTCGTATTTTCTTTCTTGCTCGTAACAATCTTTGATACAACAGGAACGATGGTTGGTGTAGCTGAACAAGCTGGTCTCATGAAAGGCAAAAAGATGCCTCGTGCACGCCAAGCATTACTAGCTGACTCTGTTGCAACTACGGTTGGTGCGGCATTTGGCACGAGCCCAACGAGTGCTTATATCGAATCTTCTTCAGGTGTTGCGGCAGGCGGTCGTTCTGGTTTAACGTCTGTTGTCGTTGCGATTTTATTTATCGCAGCTGCATTCTTTGCACCGCTCGTAAGTGCCATCTCGGGTCTAGCGGCCATCACGGCACCAACACTCATAATCGTTGGCAGCTTGATGCTCGGATCTTTGAGCAAGATTAACTGGAACGAGCTTGATGAAGCGTTCCCGGCGTTCTTAATTATTTTAACAATGCCACTCACGTCTTCGATCGCAACAGGTATTGCACTAGGATTTATTTCATATCCAATCTTAAAAGTAGTAAAAGGAAAATATCGTGAGGTTCCGTTTTTAGTCTATCTTTTTGCGGTATTGTTCTTCTATCAGTTAGCGTTTTTACCTCACTAATTTTTTTCTTTCTAATAAAAAGTGAATTGAGGATTTGTTCTTCATTGCCAAGTTGATTGGAGTGTAAGGTGCGAGACTCCTGCGGGACAGGCGGGCGGGTGAGACACTTATACGTGAAACGTACGAATGTGGCTCACCGCCTGCCCCGCGGAAAGCGAGCATCTGAAACGGAAATCAACCACTTTCAAGGACTTCAATTATCTCTCATACACAAAAAGACCGGCCAACCCTTAAATTAAGGGCTGCAACCGGTCTTTTCTTATTTTTTATCGAACACAACTGCTACCTTTTCTTTCTTTTCATCTAAAAAGAAATCTTTTGACACTCGGTATGTCCCAGCCTCTTGATCCTTTAAATCAATGACTTGATCAAAGTTTTCTCCCGCTTTCACCATGATCATCTGCTCCGTAAACATTTGATTATTATTTACTTTCTCCCATTTGCCATCTGTCCACTTTTCTAATACATAAGCGGTTCCTGTTCCTGCCTCTTTATCAGATGAATTTTTCAACGAGAGATTCGCTTCCTCATTGCCCTCTTCAATTGCTAGTTCTGCTTCTACACCCGCTTTTTCAGCAGGAATATCATTCTCAATTTGAGTTGCTCCGTTCTGTTTGTCCTCTTCTGGCACTGGTTTAGAGCCACAAGCGGCAAGGAGAACGAGCAGACATGCCATTAAAAACAGCTTCATGTTTTTCATCACTATGCCCTCCTTTTTCTTGTTAGTCGCAAGAAAAAGAAAAAAGTTTCAGATAAACTGTCGTTTATACGGAGAATTCGGTGGATATGCTGATAAAAAGGGATGGTGTCGCATGAAGATTTGGCTTGCTGCTTTAATTTTGTCGCTGTTGTTTTTAGGATTAGGAATCGGCTATTACGCAACTCGCCTTTACGACAAGAGTGTTGTAAAAGGTTTTGTAACTACACTGCTTGCTATTCTCGTTCCCTTTTGTGTGTTTATTGGATTTATTTATTTTTATGGCCTTTACAATCACGGTCATCCGCTTCAATTTAAATGGTAAACAAAAAACCTGTTCTTAGGCTGCATAAACCGATGCCCTCAAACAGGTTTTTTTTATTGCACTTGGCTTTTTAATGAGTTGATATATGCAAAAGCTTCATCCATCTCTTCTTCTGTGTACTTTTGTTTCGCTTTAACGGTCTGGACCTTTTCTTTGATCTCATCCTGCTCAAGCTTTTCAAAGTACATAACGGTTGAAACAAGCTCCAGAAAACGTGATGACTGCTCGTTCATTGAGCGCACACAATTGCCTAGCTGTTCGATCTCCGCACCATATGTGGAAAGAAGCTTCTGTCCTTCTTCATTCACGGCATAACGGTACTGTGAATAACCGCTCACCTTTTCTTTTACTTCATGTATGTATCCCATGTTGCAGAGCTCTTCGATTTTTAACGTTAACTCCTCGGAATATGGGCCATAAAAGTGAAATTGATATTTTTCTTGAAAAGGAAAATTCAGCTTTTTTGCGATATACACCATCTTTTGAAGCTTTTTCCGGCCGACCACTTCCCCGGCTTCTTGAATCAAGGTGACTACCTTTAAATGATCCTCAAACACAGTATTTCCCCCTAACATCCTTTTTCGTTTTATCTATTTTCTGTTTTGTCACTATTCAATGTTGTTTTTGTAAGTAGTTGATTTCCGTTTCAGGTGCTCGCTTTCCGCGGGGCACGCGGTGAGACACATTCGTACGTTTCACGTATAAGTGTCTCACCCGCCCGCCTGTCCCGCAGGAGTCTCTCGCCTTACACTTCAATCAACTTGCAATGATGTCTTTTAAGCAAGAATCTTTAAAAAAGACTCTATTGTAAAGTAAATCTGGGTGGTGAGCCAAACTCTATCTATTCAAAATCTCTTTAATTTTACTTTTAAGCGTTTCATCCTCAATCGCTTCAATGAGATCAAGCGGAAAATAAAGCTTATGATCTGTGCGGCGTTTTCCTGAAATCGCTTCAACGACATCGGATTCGCGGGATAGCTCGCGAATATCGCCGTTTGGTTTTAATAGATTAATCGGCAGACGCTCTTCTTTTTCACCAGGACGGTAAAAATCGTATGGCAGATCTGACGATGAATCCACTACTAAATAATATTTCGGATTGATGCCGGCTTCTGTAAAATAGCCCGACAGCAAATGTCCATCCGTAAACGAGACCATTTCGGTATATTTAAATAATTTACGATCAATAAATCGCTGACATAAATCGCTAAGGATAGCATCCTCTTCTTCCATCCAGCCCTGGAAGTAATAATGAATAACACCTTCATCCAGCGAAATATAATCGTGAAGTGAAACATCGCCTTCAAACAGCGTTTTAAAGTGAGAGAGCTCTCTCTTAAATGTATACCCTGTTTCATAAAGTTCCTTCGCTCGATGAAGAATTTTACTTAAAATCACTTCAGCACTGCGCGTTACAGGATGAAAATAAACTTGCCAGTACATTTGGTAGCGGCTCATTATGTAATCTTCCACCGCATGCATTCCGCTCGATTTAATGACAACACCCTCTTCAGTCGGGCGCATCACACGAAGAATCCGCTCAATGTCAAAGTTACCGTAGCTTACCCCAGTAAAATAAGCATCTCGTAAAAGATAATCCATTCGGTCTGCATCAATCTGGCTTGAGATCAAGCTGACGATCAGTTTATCGCTGTGTGTTTTCGCGATCACTTCTGCAACCTGCTTCGGAAAATCATCACCCATCTGCAAAAGGACGTTATGAACTTCTGTATCTCCTAAAATAATATCTCTGCTGAACTCCTCATGATCGACCCCGAACACTTTTTCAAAGGAGTGTGAGAATGGACCGTGTCCAACATCATGCAAAAGGGCCGCGGATAGAACAAGCAGGCGCTGCTCGGGATCCCACGTTTGTTTTTCTTGAAAAATATCAATGATCCGCCTCGTAATCTCATAAACACCAAGAGAATGGCTAAAACGGCTATGTTCTGCTCCATGAAATGTTAAGTATGTCGTCCCAAGCTGCCGAATTCTTCGCAGTCTTTGAAACTCGCGCGTGCCGATCAGACGCCAGATCAGCTCATCACGCACATGAATATATCGATGCACCGGATCTTTAAACACTTTCTCTTCGTGCAACTTTCCTAATGGTTTGGCCATTGAATTTTTCCTGCTCCCTCTCTACAGCATTTATAGGTAAGAGTTCTCGTAAAAAAGAAAAATCCCTTCCTCAATCATTCCGTCGAGAAGGTATTTTCTGTACAAAAAGTCGTGTTGTATTTAATAGAATATACCCTATTGTATCGTGTTCATAACTTTGAAAACAACCACTATTTTTTTCTAGCCGGTCTTTATATATATCGGTAAAAGATAACCGGCATCCACCATTTTCTTACCCTTCTGATTTGAGTTATACTAGATAAGGCTTAATACGGAAATGATAGATTTTATATAGATTTCAGGAGGAACAAATCATGGATCAAGAACGTAGAATTAGAAACGGACAAGCATGGAGCAACAGCTCTTATACCGCTTGGGTAAACCGCTTTGGCACGCCAGAAAAAGCAGTTTCGCGTATCACAAAAGATCCTATGCGCCGGCTTCAGCCATTGGATCAGTACATTGGCGAAGTTTCGGGCAAAAAAGTTGTGAATCTCTTAGGTTCTCATGGCAGTAAAGCAGTAGCACTCACTTTACTCGGAGCAGAAGTTACCGTAATCGATATTTCTGAATCGAACGCAGCTTATGCGCGAGAACTGGCTAAAGCAGCTAATGTTGATGTCCGCTATGTGGTAGAGGATATTTTGAATCTGCCGGAATCGGAAATGACTGCAGATTATGATATGGCGTTTATGGAAAACGGCATTCTTCACTATTTTGCTGATCTGAACGAATACTTTGCGGTCGTAGCAGGTCTTTTGAAAAAAGGCGGAACACTCATCCTGCAAGACTTCCACCCCGTTTCAACAAAACTCATAGAATCACAAGGTAAAAGCCAATCGGTTCGAAAGCATAAAGTTTCGGGGGATTACTTTAGCGAAGAACTTGTAACGACAGACGTGGCGTATTCTAAGTTCTTGCCTGAGCTGCAGTACGCAACATCAGAAGAGCGTGCACCGTTCCAAGTACAAATTCGCCAGTGGACACTAGGTGAGATTGTTACCGCGATCGGTTCAGCTGGACTCTGGATCAAACAGCTCGTTGAAGAACCACACCCGGATGAACTCGACCGCGGCATTCCAAAGTCCTTTATTATCGTGGCGGAGAAATTGTAATGGCGGATCATTTACTGAGCCAGCCGGTCTGGCGGCTGATCGATCAGTCTGGGCTCGGCCCGTCATTTGATGCGCGGCAGTCTTTTGCGACCGATGACACTCTTTGCACATCGATCGGAAGCGGTGATTCACCGGCAACAGCTCGCACATGGGTTCACCATGACACGATCGTCCTCGGCATACAGGATACACGCCTGCCTCATCTAAGGGAAGGGATTGATTTTCTAGAGTCTCGGGGTTATCGCGTGATTGTGAGAAATTCTGGTGGGCTTGCCGTAGTGCTTGACAGCGGCGTGTTGAACATCTCACTCATTCTTCCTGAAAAAGAAGGCACGATCGACATCAATCAAGGGTACGACACGATGACAGCACTAGTTGAAGAGCTGCTTGCGCCTTATGATGCAGCGTTTGAAGCGTATGAGATCGTAGGTTCTTATTGCCCGGGAAGTTATGACCTAAGTATCGGCGGGAAAAAATTTGCTGGAATCTCCCAGCGGCGTATGCGCGGCGGGGTCGCTGTACAGATCTACTTATGCGTGGACGGCAGCGGTTCAGAGCGCGCGGCGTTGATCGGAGAGTTTTATAAGCGCGGTTTAGCAGGATTGGAGACAAAGTTCCAGTACCCGGTGATTGAGCCTGATGTTATGGCAAGCTTAGCGGAACTGCTTGGACGCCCTGTGACAGTTCCTGATATTCACGCCTCTTTACTAAGTGTACTTCACAAAAATAGCGAGCTTTTTTACAGCGGTCAGCTTTCGGTGGAGGAAAGCGAGCTGCTTCCAGGAAACATAAAACGAATGTGGGATCGAAATGAGAAGGCACTGTCACTTTAGGTGGCAGTGTCTTTTTGAGGTGTACAAGATAGAACCTGAAATTTATTTTTATGTGATGAACGGCTATTTTTATGTGATCTTCCTATTTTTTTTATGTGATAACGGTCCTTTTTTATGTGATATGACTCCATTTTTATGTGATGGTGTATTTTTAACAGCAGACTGGCCAAACCGCCTGCAATTTCCATACAAAAAAAGCCAGCTGCACAAAGCTGGCTTTTCCATTTTTATAAACTTACAGAGCTTGCATCGCTGTAATCAATGCTAACTTATATACATCTTCTGAATTACAGCCACGGGAAAGATCGTTCACAGGCATATTCAACCCTTGAAGGATCGGTCCGATCGCTTCAAAACCGCCTAGGCGCTGAACCATCTTGTATCCGATGTTCCCTGTTTCAAGGCTTGGGAAGATAAATACGTTCGCTTCCCCTTTGATTGGTGATTCTGGTGCTTTTTTCGCTGCAACAGACGGTACGAACGCTGCGTCGAACTGAAGCTCTCCGTCATATGGAAAATCTGGATTCATTCCTTTCAGAACTTCCAATGCTTCTACCACTTTTTCTGTCTCTGGTGAAACCGCAGATCCTTTTGTAGAGAAAGACAGAAGTGCTGCTTTTGGGTCGATTCCGAATACGCGAGCTGTTTCAGCAGAAACCATCGCAGATTCCGCTAAATCTTGGCTGTTTGGAGAAATGTTGATCGCGCAGTCAGCGAACACATACTTCTCGTCACCGCGAACCATGATGAACGCACCAGACGTTTTCTTCACGCCTTCTTTTGTTTTAATGATTTGAAGCGCCGGACGAACGGTATCAGCTGTAGAATGTGCTGCACCACTCACTAGTCCGTGAGCTTTGCCTGTGTAAACCAGCATCGTTCCGAAGTAATTTTTATCCAACAAAATTTTGCGTGCTTGCTCTTCTGTTGTTTTACCTTTACGGCGTTCAACTAGTGCATCAACTAATGCGTCAAACTCGCCATATTCAGCTGGGTTCAGCACTTGTACCCCATCTAAAGAGAAGTTACCCGCTTGTGCTTTTGCTGTCACGTCAGCAGGGTTTCCTACTAAAATAGGCTGCAATACCTTTTCAGATGCTAGACGGCTAGCTGCCTCTAGAATTCTTTCATCCGTTCCTTCAGGAAAAACGATAACCGGATTTGCGGATTGAACTCTGTTTTTTAAATCTATAAAAAGATCACTCATGATTTTGCCTCCTATTTCCTATAAATACTCTACTTTTTGCATTCCCTATTAGGTTACTCCTTTTTTTACACCTTTTAAACCTACCCATGCAGTTGTAAGCGCTTGATAGAAGAAGTTCTTATATTTCGAATTTTTCAACGTCTGCACCTCGCATGTTTACAACTACGACTCAGGGGAAACAGTTTACTAAAATCGATTAGTAGGAGGTTTTTCAGAAATGAACCAAACTTTTCAAGAGTGTATTGATGAATGCCTGCGCTGTATGCAAGCATGCAACCATTGCTATGATGCTTGTTTAAAAGAAGAAGACGTTAAGATGATGGCGGATTGTATCAGACTTGACCGTGAATGCTCTGATATTTGCAGTTATGCTGCAGAGATGATGGCGCGAAACAGCCCATTTATTAAAGAAATCTGTGAACTATGCGCAAAAGTTTGTGAAGCTTGCGGTAATGAATGTAAACAGCACGATCACGAGCATTGTCAGGAGTGTGCAAAGGCATGTTTCAGATGTGCAGACGCTTGTAGAAAAATGATCGCCTAGAACGATACAAACTTTCTTCCAGATCGGGAGAAAGTTTTTTATTTGCGCATGAATCTTTTTAATCCCTCTTCCGTACAATTGATAGAAAAATTTGGAGGAGGAATTCACATGTCATTTGTAAACCGCATGTTAGCTTCAGTAGGAATTGGATCAGCAAAGGTAGACACAATTTTAGATAAAGATACTTACTCACCTGGTGAAAACATTACAGGAAAAATAAAAATTGAAGGTGGCAAGGTCGATCAAAACATCGATCACATTACTCTTTATGTAATGACAGAATACTATCGTGAAATAGATGATAAAAAAGTACGCGAAACAGCTGCGATTGAGAAAACGACTGTTACGAGCTCCCTTGTTGTAAAAGCAGGCAGCCAGCAAGAGATCCCTTTCTCTCTTAAACTTCCATATGATGCACCGTTAACTCTCGGACATACTCCTGTTTGGATCAAAACAGGACTTGATATTCAGATGGCTGTGGATCCCACAGATAACGATCAGATTCGTGTGCTGCCAGATGCTGAAACGTCTGCAATCTTTGATGCGATTGAACAGCTTGGATTCCGCCTCCGAAAAGCATACTGTGGTTCTGCACCGCGTTATATGCGCCGCAGACTTCCGTTTTTACAAGAGTTCGAGTATGTTCCAACTTCAGGAGCATATGCTGGAAAGCTTGATGAGCTAGAAGTAATCATGGTTCCGCAAACAGACAGCATCGAACTTTTACTTGAAATTGATAAAAAAGGAAAAGGGTTGTTCGGTATGCTGTCAGAGGCAATGGATCTTGACGAAACGAAAGTACGCCTGACACTTACTCGCAGCGAGCTGCAAAATCCTGCTGGTGTTAAAAGTAAGATTGAGCAGTTGCTTCGCCAATACAGCTAATCCCCCTTTTTGGATTCGTCCCTACTTATGGTATATTTGTAGGGACGTGTTTATATCTAGCAAGGAGTGAATAAATGATGAGTGAAGCAGCGATTACACTAGAAGGCTGGTATTGCCTTCATGATTTCCGTACGATGGACTGGGCCGCTTGGAAAACGCTTACGAGTGACCAGAGAGAATATGCAATCAATGAATTTTTAACGTTTCTTGAAAAGTGGGAGAACGTAGAAGCAAACAAAGCGGGCAGCCATGCTCTTTACAGCATCATGGGACAAAAAGCTGATTTCATGATGATGCTTCTTCGTCCGACGATGGAAGAACTGAACGAGATCGAGAACGCATTTAACAAAACAGCATTCGCACAATATACAGTAAAAGAGTACTCTTACGTTTCTGTTGTTGAGCTTAGTACGTACAACCCGCAGAACGAAAGCGGCGAGATGGATCCGATGATTAAAGCTCGTCTGTTCCCAGAGCTGCCAAAATGGAAGCATGTATGTTTCTATCCGATGGACAAGCGCCGTGATGGTGACGATAACTGGTACATGCTGCCGATGGAAGAGCGCAAGAAGATGATGTACTCCCACGGCATGATCGGCCGCGGCTATGCAGGGAAAGTGAAGCAGATCATCACTGGATCAGTCGGCTTTGACGATTGGGAATGGGGCGTAACACTGTTCTCAAACGACATGCTTCAATTTAAGAAGCTAGTATACGAAATGCGCTTTGATGAAGTAAGTGCACGCTACGGCGAATTCGGATCTTTCTATGTTGGAAACATCCTGACAAAAGAAGCAGTGCCGTCTTACTTGCAAGTGTAATGGATAAAGATGACTCGTTCCAGTCGACGAGTCATCTTTTTAGTTTTTTTATGGTAAAAATCGATTAACGTGGAATTAATGAAAATAACGTGGATATATCACGAATAACGTGGATATAAATTTTATTTCTACACCGAACAATGAGTTTGTCCACTGAGCACGTACATTCGCACTATATTGCACGTTCCCCAAAAAACAGCTTCCCTAAATTCCCTTCTGTATCTTTTTTCTTCATGCACTTCCTTTTACTTTTCTAGTTTTCTAATGTCAGAGAGGCAAAACTTTTATCCAGTTTGGTCTAGTTTCCAAAAACAGCTCATACACATATATCGAATGTTCTGTTTCCCTGCTTGTACACCATGAATCAACACATAGAGGGGGAAGGCAAGTGGCAGTCATTAAAGCGACTAATAAGGATATTGATCTGCTTGCACGACTTATACGTGCTGAGGCGGAAGGTGAAGGCGATCAAGGCATGCTGCTCGTTGGCAATACCGGCGTGAACCGCATTCGCTCTAACTGCCTTGATTTTAAAAATATCCGAACGATGCAGCAGATGGTTTTTCAGAGGCCAGGGGGATTTGAAGCGACCATTAAAGGATACTTTTATCAAGGTGCCAGAGAGAACGAACGAAGATTAGCCAGAAGAGTCATTAACGGCCAGCGTTTTCATCCGGCTAAAAATTCTTTATGGTTTTTTGACCCAAGCGGTCCTTGTCCTGCAACTTGGTACAATCAACCGCGTGCAGGAAGCTTTAAGGCACACTGTTTTTATCAGCC